>JAAYJB010000168.1 GCA_012523155.1 Synergistaceae bacterium
GTCAACTATGTGGGGACGGAACATATCCTGCTTGCCGTTCTTACCGAAGGAGAAGGGCTCGCGGCCCAGCTGCTTCACGGCGTCGGGATAGACCACGGTGTTTTTTCACGGGAAATCATGAAATTTGTCCCCGGCAGTGACGCTGAAGGTGAGAAGGGAACTGATGCCCTGTCGGATGGAGCCAGGAAAAAAGGCAGGACGAAAACCCCGACGATAGATCAGCTGGCCCTTGATCTCAGCGAAAAAAGCCGGAACGGTGAGTTGGACCCGGTTATTGGCAGAACAAAGGAGATCAGGAGGATCATCCAGATCCTTTCCAGGAGGACCAAGAATAATCCGGTCCTCATCGGTGACCCGGGCGTGGGAAAAACAGCCATCGTTGAAGGCCTCGCCCAAAAGATAGCGGAAGGGGATATCCCGGAGATCCTGAGGGACAAGAAAGTCATGCAGCTCAATATGGGGAACCTCGTCGCAGGTACGAAATACAGGGGAGAGTTCGAGGAGCGGATGCGCAAGCTTGTGAAGGAACTCTCCGAATGTCGTGACATTATCCTGTTTATCGACGAGATCCACACGATCGTGGGAGCTGGGGGGGCCGAGGGCGCAGTCGATGCGGCCAATATCCTGAAACCCAGCCTGTCTCGGGGGGAGTTCCAGGTTATAGGAGCGACCACTCTCGACGAATACAGGAAGCATATCGAAAAAGATGCGGCGCTCGAGCGGCGCTTTCAGCCCGTTTATGTTCAGGAGCCCAGCGTAGACGATTCAATTCTTATTCTCGAGGGGCTTCGGGATCGTTATGAGTCCCATCACCGGGCAAAAATACGTGATGACGCCCTTGAGGCGGCTGCCAGGCTTTCCGCCAGGTATATAATGGACCGTCATCTTCCCGACAAGGGGATCGACCTCATAGACGAGGCTGCCGCCCGGGCCAGGATCAATGCCATGGAAACACCGGAGCAGTTAAAGGAAATGGAAAAAAAGATCGAGGAGGTCCGGCGGGAGAAGGAAGAGGCCGTTAATGCACAGGAATTTGAAAAGGCGGCCCGGCTCAGGGATGATGAACGGCGTCTCTCTGATGAACTGGAAGAGGAAAGAGGGAAATGGCGTTCGAGAAGGAACTCGTACCAGCCTGTCGTTACCGGTGAAGATATAGCGGATGTGGTGGCAGAATGGACAGGGATCCCTGTGGTTCAGCTGACTGGTGAGGAATCGGAACGGCTGCTGCATATGGAGCAGGAGATAGAAAAGAGACTCATCGGCCAAAGTGAGGCTGTTGTGTCCATCGCAAAGGCTATCCGGAGGGCGAGAAGCGGTCTCAAGGATCCCAGGCGTCCCATAGGAAGCTTCCTCCTCCTGGGTCCCACGGGGGTTGGGAAAACCGAGCTTGCCAGGTGCCTGTCCTCCTTCCTTTTCGGTTCCGATGAATCAATGATACGGCTCGATATGAGCGAATTTATGGAGAAACATGAAGTATCGAAGCTGATCGGAGCTCCTCCCGGCTACGTAGGGTATGAAGAGGGGGGAAAACTTACGGAAGCTGTGCGCAGGCGTCCCTATTCCGTGGTCCTTTTTGACGAGATAGAAAAGGCGCACCCTGATATTTTCAACATTCTGCTGCAGATCTTTGACGACGGCCATCTTACTGACGGCCAGGGAAAAACGGTAGATTTCCGCAATACGGTGATCCTTATGACCAGCAACGTGGGAGCACGAGAGTCGGCGAAGGGGTCTTCTCTCGGTTTTTCCGGCGGTGATGAAAAGGATCCCTTCAACTGGGGAAACATGAAGACGGTCATCCTTGATGAAGCAGGCAGAACCTTCAGGCCCGAGTTCATCAACCGTCTTGACGAGATGATCGTTTTCAGGCCGCTCACCAGACAGAACATGACGGCAATCGTCGGGATAATGCTTGAAGAAGTCAGGACACGCCTTGCGGGGCGCGGCATCTCCTTCTCGGCAGGAGAGGATGTAACATCCTTTCTTCTTGACAGGGGATATCAGCCCAGGTTTGGGGCACGTCCCCTCAGAAGGGCTATACAAACATATATTGAGGATCGTCTTGCGGATTTTCTTCTTGAGAAAAGGAGTGGCTCGTCGGACAAAATCGAAGCGTACATTTCTGACGGGAATGTTGCGTTCAGGATGATTTCCGGAGGTGTTCCGGGAGTTGCAGAAGCAGTAAATCATCAGTAGCCTCAAGGGCTGAAGGAGGTTTTCATGGACGGGTCGTCTCTTTGGATCCTGTTTCTTTTCATATTCATTATCGTGCCCCAGATGAAGCAGCAAATGATCAAATGGCGCAGGATAAATGCTCTCAGAAACTGCGAAAAGCGCAGGGGAACAAGGATCATCACGCTCATTCACCGCCAGGAAAGCATGGGTTTCTGGGGAATGTTCTCCAGGAACTTTATCAACATTGAAGATTCGGAAGAAGTTCTGCGGGCTATACGGCTTACTTCGGACGATACTCCCATTGATCTCATAGTTCACAC
>JAAYJB010000169.1 GCA_012523155.1 Synergistaceae bacterium
CCTGCGTGAGTGTCCCCGTCTTGTCAAAAAGCACGGCCTTCGTCCGGGCCATGGTCTCCAGTACGCTGCCTCCCTTCAGCAGCAATCCTCTTCTGGATGCCGCACCTATTCCTCCGAAAAGCGCAAGGGGAACGGATATGACCAGAGCACACGGGCAGGAGACCACCAGGAACACAAGAGCCCGGTATCCCCAGTCCCGGAATGCCCCCAGGCCTGCCAGGGGAGGGATCAACGCCAGGAGAGCCGCCAAAACCACCACGGCCGGAGTGTACCATTTGGCAAAGGACGTGATGAACCGTTCAGTCGGCGCCTTTCTCTCCCGCGCCTCCTCGATGAGCCTGAGGCCCTTCGAGAGCGTCGATTCTCCGAAAGGACGGAGGACTTCTACCCGTAACGTTCCTCCAAGGTTGACGCTTCCTGCGAGTACCTCGTCCCCCTCTCCGGCATCCCGCGGAACTGATTCTCCCGTAAGGGATGAAGTGTCGAGGGAAGAAGTACCGGCAGAAACGACCCCGTCGAGGGGAACCCGCTCCCCCGGCCTGATGAGAACGGTCTGTCCCACCCTGACATCCATGGCTTTCACACGCTGCTCTTTCCCGTTTTCCAGCAGTGTTGCCGAATCAGGCCGGATATCCATGAGGGAAAGTATGGAACGCCGTGACCGTTCCACGGCCATGGACTGGACAAGCTCACCGGATTCATAAAAAAGCATCACCGCCACGGCTTCTGCAAATTCGCCGATTGCAAACGCACCGAATGTTGCCGCAGCCATGAGGAAAAACTCGTCAAAGACGATCCCTTTCCGGAAATTGAGGAACACGGAGCGGAGAACGTTCATGCCTGCGGTCAGGTATGCTGAAACATAGAGGACCGTACGCCAGGCACCATCTCCGGGAAGAAATATCGCCGACAGCCACAGAACAGCTGCGGCGGAAAGGCGGAACACGTCCTTTTTCGGAAACACCGGGGAGGACGATGAAACACTCTCCTCCGAAACGACCACTCCGGGTTCTATAGAGTCGACAACAGCCCTGATACGGGAGAGGAGTTCGTCGCTGTCGCCTCTTTCGGAGAGGGAAACCTTCATCCGGCCTCCTACAAGATCGATGACCGCACCCGAGACTCCGGGAAGCCCGCTTACCTGCTCCTCTATCCTTGCCGAACAGCCGGCACAGTTCAAGCCCTCCAGGGAAAGCCTGAGTTCACTGGAAGAATGGCTACCCATGAGCTTCTTCCTCCCCCGAACCCGGTGCAATATGCCTGACATGACGGAATCCCTGTTCAAAGATCGTCCGCACATGGTCATCATCAAGGCCGTAAATGGATGATCGTCCCCTGCGGGTCACCCTGACCAGCCGTGCCTGTTTCAGTACGCGCAGCTGGTGAGAGATGGCCGACTGGTTCATACCGAGCAGGGCCGCAATATCCGCAACGCACAGATCAGAGGCTGAAAGGGAGCACAGTATCTTGATCCTCGTTGAATCACCGAAAACCCTGAACAAATCTGCAAGTTCGTATAGGGTTTCATCCTCCGGCATCCGGGAAGCCACTTCCGGGAGGTCAGGAGAATGAATTCCCCGGTTTTGTATATTGGTCATTGGAACTCCTCCAGATGATATATGAATATATGCTCATATATTCATATATCATAGGCAGCCGAATTTTTCAAGTACCGTGATTTCCCCTGGAGACGAAAAAACCTCCGCAGCATTCCGGCGTGCCGCGGAGGTTTCCGGTTCATGAAAGAAGAACAAAAGAAGCTCTTTTACGACGAACTACTTCTTTTTCATGATGAAGGCTTCCAGTTTCCGGACGTGATCATCCACCACCCGGTTATAGTAGATATCGAGCCCCTCCCGGTATTTCTTCAGCGCTTCGGTATACTTTTTCGCATTCTGAAGCTCGCCCGCCCGGCGCCAGATCGCTTCCGCCTTCTCCTTCGCTTTTGGAATGAACGCTTCGAGTCTTGCGGCATGAGCTCGTACATTGTCGTCAGGCGTCAGACCGAGTCCCTTCCGGTAGAGCTTAAGGGCTTCCTCGTATTTTTTCGCCTTCTGCAGTTCCGCAGCCTCTGTCCAGATGGCTTCCGCCTGCTCTCGTGAATCGAGGGGAGGCAGGTCGATAATGAGGGGCGGCTCCTCTTTTGGCTCTTCTTTTGGCTCTTCTTTTGGCTCTTCTTTTGGCTCTTCTTTAGGTTCTACTTTAGGTTCTACTTTAGGCTCTTCTTTAGGTTCTACTTTAGGCTGCTCACCGTGTGTTTGTTCACCACTCTGCTTTCCTGGCCGTTCACCTGCGGGCTTATCTGGCTGCTGAGGCAGTGCGGCCCGCAGTTCGAGCCCCTCAGCGTATTCCTTTGCCGCAGGGTCATGGTGATATTCGAGGCTTTCCCTGTATTTAGCCGCAGCTCCGGCAAAATCACCGCCTTCTTCCAGGGATACGGCCGCCTCTCTGAGAGAGAGCGCTTTTTTCAGCCGTGCCAGCTCTTCCTCCAGGCTCTCCGCCTTTCCAGCTCCGGCAGCAGAGGAGCCCTGCTCCTGCAGAGACGTTCCGGGAACGGCAGTTTCCGTTTCGGGCACCTGGCCTGAGGGAGTCTCAATACGGTGCTGTCCATCGGAGGTCTTTTCCACTGCAGGAAGGATCTTTGCGGGAAAGGCGTTTTTCATCCTGTGTATTGACGGCTCACCGGGACCGTATCCGCTGGGGCGGTCCTTGATTATGACATCTCCGTTCGGCAGAGCGGCCATTCCCTCGATAATGCCGAAAGTCCTCCCGGCGGGAACGACCTGGAGAAATCTGCCGTCCGGGCCATAGATCCAGATCCCTTCCTCGGAATCGTCGTAGGCGTATATTCTGCCTTCGCCGTCAGCGGCAATGTGCTCGGGCCGGAAGTACACTTTTTCATCCCCGGGAGTTGCCGGAAGGTCCGTTCCCCAGAAGGGCCATTCTTTCAGCATTTTTCCTTCCAGGTCGCAGAGGGCAAATGTATCAGCCCGGTCGGTTGCCTCCCGGCTCATTACGAGTCTTTCACCGGGAAGCAGCGCCATTTTTTTCACCCGGGGTGTCTCCCATACCGATAAAAGCTTTCCATCGGGGGAGAAAACAAGCACCCTCGGTTTCCCCTTGCTGATATCCGTGCTTCCAAGGGTGACTATTTTTCCGGTCTCAGTCACACCGAGGAATTCAGGCTTGTAAATCCCCTTCTCCCCCAATGTTTTAGGATCCGCCTTTATTTTGCCCAGGAATTCACCTTTCCTGGAGAAATGCTGGATGTGGGCATCCACGGAGTACCCTTCGTCGGCCACGTAGAGCGACCCGTCAGGGGCAAAGGCTATGAACGTCGGCCAGGCGAAGGTCCCGTCTTCTCCCTTTCCATTCGTTCCCCACTCACCCTGAAGGACGCCGGCAGGATCAAAGAGCCGGATTCTTTTTCCGAAGCGGTCCATAACAGCTGCGGTTCCATCGGCGGCAACGAACGGCCCCTCTGAGTGCCGGAAGGCCTCCTGGGTCGCACCAAATGGAAAGGAAGAGCCCTTTTCGAGGGGAGCATTCCCTTCTTTCGCCGAGGCCAGCATCGTCTTGATGACGCTTCTGTACTTTTCCATCGAAGCTGAAGAACCGGCGAGCATCACAAGGGTATGCATTCCCTCCGTGTCGGGTTCTTTCCCCACCACGATATTCCCTTCCACTTTCCTGGCCGTGCCCTTTACGTCCACTTCAGCCGAGAAGGAGTAAAACACCGCAGGATGTCCCCCTATGCCGATCTCTTCCTCGCTGGAGGTGAAGTTTTTCGCCTTATCCTTTGATGCCATGCTTTCCATCTGCTCGAAAAAGGCGCGGTATCCTCCACCCTTCGGCGCCTTTTGACGGGTCACCGCAAGGGCGGCAACGGGAAGCTCCGCAGAAGAGGGGTCATCCATCAGGTCGGGGTGAGCCCCGGTAAAAAAACCCACTCCGTCCCGCTCCACCACTGGTTTCCAGTCTGAAGGTACGGCTATATAGAAGAGCCCCGCCCAACGGAGGGCCATCCCCGGGGGAACATCGTCAGCCGAGGGTGCGGCCCCGGCAGCCGGAAGCTCCGCCGCCAGGAGCATCAGAAGGACAAGGACAGCCGGAAAAAACCGCCGAAGCGGCATCATTCCTGCCCTGCCTCTCCAATATGATTCAAAAACATTCGAAAACGAAGGGTTCATCGGTACTGCCTCCTTTTTTTCTCTTCACCTGCATCCTGTTCCCTTTACCGGACAGGGCAGAAGTACATCCCCACCGGGAAAGAAACGGACATATTCTCATACCTGAGAGGTTTCCCGCCAAGGGGGACCCATCCTTCTTCCCACTGTCTTCCGTCACGCCTGACGAACTCAAGAGTATAGAACATCACCAGGTCAAGCGCGAAGGATTCGGGAGTCTTCCCCTTCTCCGGTGTCCACGAGACTGAAGCGGTTCCCCCGCTTCCCCGGACGTAGGGGCTGGACATTGTCCCGGTGGTGAAAAACCACTCCTTGACATGCATACGGGCTTCCACTGATTCCATCTCTTCCCGTGCTCCCCTCATGTTCAAAGCGATGGGGGGAATAGAGCCCAGGGAGACCGAAAGTGACAGGGTCACCTGCCTGCCTTCCTGCTGCCATCCGCTCCCAAGAACAGGGCGCCTCTGGACGGGGCCGTCCCGGCCGTCAAGCCCTGCCATTGCAAGAGCCTGTTTCAAAGCTTCCGCCATCTGGGTGTCGCTCAGGCTGATCCCCATTTTCGCCATTTCCTTTACCATCTGGTCCTTCACATAATCCCCGGCTTTTGCCGCTCCTTCGGTAAGCTGCGCCAGGCGTTTCCCTTCAGGACCCGCCGGATCTATTTCTCCGTCAACACCCGAGATCGACGGCGAAAGGACGAGAGGAACGGTGGGAAGATCGGCGTTCGGATCGTTCGACAGGGGGGAGCCGGTCATCCAGAAAGTCCTGTTCTCGAAGAAATGACGCTTCTCTCCCTTGAGCACCGTTATGGAGATGGAATCCTCCGCGAGGGTCCTGCCCTTCCCATCGATGATCCTGACGGATGGGCTGAAGGAATCCCCCGGCTTCAGGCCGGTGTAGCGGTGGGTCTGGACGGAGTTCTCCCCGGGACCTTTCCGGTCCTCCACAATAGGGCCTCCGTCGCCGAAATCCCACTCGAATACATGGTTTTTCTTCGGGGATGCCGCGGCCTCGAACCCGGGCTCCGCCTCCGAGGCGTTATCGAGCAGTTCCAGGACCAGAACCCGGGGAGGAAGAATGGATACTTCGACTTTCTCATCCTCTTTCCAGGCTTC
>JAAYJB010000170.1 GCA_012523155.1 Synergistaceae bacterium
ATCAGAAAAGATAACCTAATTGACATGGTAAGAAAAAAGCATATAATCGAATTATTCATCGTTCCGTATAAAAGAATTATGTTCCGCAATGCGGGATAGTTGGTTTGTTTACGCTGTGGAAGCCGGGGTAAAAATGATGGAAAAAAATAGGAAAAGCAGCAGCATTCAATCCATTGAGAGAGCATTTTCGATCATCGACTTCCTTGATTCCATGGGAGAGATGGGTATTTCGGAAATGAGCAGGCACCTCTCACTTGAGAGAAGCACGGTCCACCGCATAGTTTCCACAATGAAAAATTTAGGGTATCTGACTCAAAATCCAATGAACGCGAAATACTCCAATAGCTTCAGGTTTTTTGAAATAGGAAACAACGTCGTCAAGCGCCTCGGACTTCGGCAACAGTGCGCTCCTTTTCTCAGAGAATTGTCGGAACAGACACACGAGGCTGTTAACCTGGCTATTCTGGATGGAAACATGGTGATATACATCGACAAGATCGAAAGCAAATCTACCATAAAAGTGGATCTTTCCGTCGGCAAGCGCTTTCCTCCTTATTGCACCGGCCTGGGAAAAGCTCTCCTTGCATGGCTGCCCGACAACAGGATAGATGAAATTATCGGTGCACCCCCTTTCCGCAGGTTCACACCCAATACATTAACGACCAGGAAAGCTGTAAAAGAAGAACTGCAAAAAGTCCGCAAAAATGGATTTTCTGTGGACGACGAAGAATATGTTCAAGGCCTTCTCTGTATTGCGGCACCCGTCAGGGGGAGTTCCGGGGAAGTTGTTGCAGCTTTGAGTGTTGCCCTGCCTAAATTTACCAATTCTTTAGAGGAGGAAAAAATAAAAAAGGTAAGCGGGCTTTTAGTGGACGTGGCATCCCGTTTTTCACGTTCCCTGGGATATTCAGAAATATAATCTATGAAAGGGAGTGGGTGTATGGCCAAGGTAACGATTCAGCAGCTGAAGGAAATGAAGAAAAAGGGCGAAAAAATTTCCATGGTGACGGCTTATGATTATTCCCAGGCGGTACTTGTTGAGAAAGCCGGAATAGAGGTGATTCTGGTCGGAGACTCACTCTCCATGACCATGCTCGGTTTCCCGGGCACAGTAAACCTGACCACTGATGAAATGATCCATCATATTCGCCCCGTAGTGAAGGGAGCACCGACTCCCATGATCGTCGGCGACATGGTCTTTGGTTCCTACAATGAAAGCCTTTCCCAGGCGATCGGAAGCGCCAACCGCCTTATGAAGGAAGGCGGCTGCGACGCGCTGAAGCTTGAAGGCGGATGTCCTGAAATCGTCGAGGCTATAGTGAAAGCAGGAATTCCGGTCCAGGGCCATATCGGTCTTACTCCTCAAACTGCTTCCATGCTTGGAGGATTCAAGGTCCAGGGGAAGAGCCTTGATGCTGCAAAAAAGCTTATCGATGACGCCAAGGCCATTGAGCAGGCAGGCGCTTTTTCAATAGTCGTCGAATGCGTTCCCGAGGAACTTGGCCGTGCTGTTTCTCAGGCTGTCTCGATTCCAATAATAGGTATCGGGGCAGGCAGGTACTGTGACGGCCAGGTACTTGTATTCCACGACATGCTCGGTCTTTTTGACAAGTTCCTTCCCAAGTTCGTCAAGCAGTATGCCCAAATCGGGCCTGAAATCATCCAGGCTCTCGCTGATTACAAAAAAGAAGTGAAGGACGGAGCGTTCCCCGAAGAGAAACATACATTTGGCGGATTGAATGCCGAAGATCTGAAAGGCCTGTACTAGAGGTCCGGAAAGGACTGTCATGAGAATTGTCATACTAGGTTCCGGGGCTATGGGGTCTCTTTACGGAGGAAAGCTCGCAGAGGCCGGATTCGATGTAGTCCTCACGGATATCTGGAAAGAACATATCGATACTGTCAATACCTCAGGCCTCTCAATAGAAGGTCTTGGAGGCGACAGCGTTATTCACTCCGTTAAAGGGGTAACGCGCCCTGAAGACGCAGGGAAAGCCGACCTTGTTATTGTCTTCGTAAAGGCTACAGCTACAGAAGAGGCAATGAAAGGAGCCATGTGCATTCTCGGCCCTGAAACAGTAGTCCTGACCCTCCAGAACGGTCTGGGCAACGTGGAAAAACTTACCGCGGCAGCAGGTGGATCAAGGGTTATTGCCGGCATCACAGGTCATGGATGCACCCTTCTTGGTCCCGGCAGGATCAAGCATGCGGGTCAGGGAGAAACGATCATCGGGGAACCGGGCGGTGTTATTACGGAAAGGCTTCGTAATATTGGTGCTGTCCTTGAGAAGGCCGGTTTCTCCATTAAATTCTCGAACAATGTATTGGGCCTGATCTGGGGAAAACTATTCGCAAATATCGGCATTAACGCCCTTACAGCGATCACCGGCCTCAAAAACGGAAGGCTGCTTGATTTCGCTGAAACATCCCGACTTATGGAACTCGCTGTCAAAGAGGCGATGGAGGTTGCCGAAAGGAAAGGCATTATCCTCGAGATCGATGACCCCGTCGAACATGCACGGACGATCGCAAGGCTCACGGCAGGAAACAGATCTTCCATGCTTCAGGACGTGAGTGCCGGAAGGCAGACAGAAATCGATGTCATTAACGGGGCAATTGTTCAGGAAGGTGAAAAACTGGGAATACAAACGCCGGTCAATATGGTACTGACGAACCTTGTCAGGGCCCGGCAGAAATCATACGGAGAAGTTCAATAAATAAGGAGGGAAAAGAAATGGTGATGAAAAAAAGGTTTTGGGGTATTGCGCTTGTTCTCGCAATTGTTTTGATCGCAGGCGGAGTTTCAGCAGAGGCTGCTCTTCAGCTGAAACTGGGTCACTCTGTGAGCGATCAGCACCCGTATCACCTTGGTGCCCAGCGTTTTAAGGAGATAGTTGAGAAGGAAACCAACGGGGAAATCGAAATAGCCCTCTTCCCCAACAATCAGCTTGGAACAGGAGAGCGCGATCTTCTCGAAGGTCTGCAGCTCGGCACAGTGGATCTGTACGTGGGTTCTACAGGACCCATGGGAGGTTTTGAAAAGAAATTCATGCTGTTCGACTTCCCGTTCCTCTTCAAGAGCAAAGAACAGGCCTATTCAGTCCTCGACGGAGAAATTGGGCAGTATGTCATGGGACTTCTCGACAAGATAGGGATCAAGGGACTCGCGTGGTACGAAAACGGGTTCAGGCACTTCACGAACTCCAGGCGACCTGTGAACACCCCTGAAGATGTCAAGGGGCTTAAACTCCGCACGATGGAGAATAAAATCCACATGGCGCTTTGGAGAGCAATGGGTGCTGACCCCACGCCAATGGCATGGGGCGAGGTTTTTACGGCCCTACAGCAGGGAACGGTCGATGGCCAGGAGAATCCCATACCTATCATCTACGTCCAGAAGATCAATGAAGTACAAAAACACCTTGCCATTACAGGTCACGTTTTTTCACCGTCCATGATAGCTATAGCCAAGGCGAAATTTGACGCCATGCCGAAAGATCACCAGGCCATCATTATGAAAGCATCGAGGGAATCCGCACTCTATCAACGGGAACAAATTACGCGGATGGAAAATGAGCAGGTAGAAAAGCTAAAAGAGCTTGGAATGCTGGTAACAACTCCTGATGTAGCTGCTTTCCGTGAAGCTACGAAATCAGTTTATGACGAGTTCCGCGGCGAGCTTGGGGAAGATGCCAAGCTCCTTGACCAGATCCTCAGCGAAAAGTAAAAAACAGTTGAAGAAGGCCGGGAGGAAACTCCCGGCCACCTTCGGGAAAAGGGGGATTTCATGAATTTGTACAGGAAAACTCTCGAAGGGATCAATACGGCAGTGGAATATACCGTGTGCGTATTGATAGCGGCCATGGTAGTGGTCGTCTTTCTTCAGGTAGTGTTCAGGTTCGTAATACACTCATCCCTGCCATGGTCTGAAGAATTATCACGGTATCTTATGGTTTGGATCACATTTCTCGGGGCAAGCATAGCTGTAAAAAGAAAATCCCATATTGGTGTTGAAGTGGTTGTCTCCCTTTTTTCGGACGTGTGGAAAAAAATAGCAGCTATTTTTGTTTCTGCTTCTTTGTGTCTTTTCTTCGGTTTTATGGTGCTTTATGGAGAAAAAATTCTCAGGACAGTAAAATTTCAGCTCTCCCCGGCAATGGAAATATCTATGGCTATCCCCTACAGCGCTCTCATGACGGGAGGCTTTCTCATGTTCCTTCACAGCTTCCTCCAGTTGGCGGAAAACATTACGGGGAGGACGGTGAGTGATCAATGACCTCTATCCTCTTCGGCAGTCTCATCTTCTTTTTCCTGGTAAACACTCCTATTGCTGTGGCAATAGGGCTGGCCTCTCTTGCTGCTATTCTCTGGTCAGGCACGATCCCTCCTGTTGTTATTGTCCAGAAGATGTTCACCGCAGCTGATTCCTTCCCTCTCATGGCCGTTCCCTTTTTTATTCTTGCGGGATCACTTATGGAGCAGGGAGGAATTTCAAGGAGGCTTGTAGAATTTGCGAATTCAATCGTGGGGCGGTTTTCGGGGGGGCTTGCCTTCGTAGCAATAATTGCGAGCATGTTTTTCGGAGCCATATCGGGAGCTGCCGTTGCCTGCGTTGCCGCCATTGGAACGATCCTCATTCCTTCCATGGTGAGGAGGGGATATGACACTCCATTTGCCACTGCTGTTCAGGCAACTGCAGGCACACTTGGCGTCATGATACCCCCCAGCATCCCCATGATCATTTACGGCGTTCTCACGGGAGTTTCTATCGGTGCACTCTTCATGGGGGGGATCCTCCCGGGCTTTTTCGTCGGAGGTTCCCTGATGCTCGTGGCATGGATCATTTCAAGGAAGCGTGGCTATAAGGGGGACGAGAAGGCAAGTTTTGCACGGATAGCTGCAACCTTCAAGGACGCGTTTTTCGCCCTGCTTATGCCTGTCATAATACTCGGGGGAATTTACGGAGGTGTGTTCACCCCTACCGAGGCAGCAGTGGTAGCAGTGGTGTACGGGTTTTTGATAGGTTTTTTCGTCTACCATGAACTCTCACTGAAGAAGCTGAAGGACATCCTTGTAACAACTGCAGTGGGCACAGCGACGGTCATGTTAATCATCGCCACCTCGTCTGTCTTCAGCTGGATCCTCACTGCACAGAGAGTTCCGCAGGCTGTGGCTGCCGCCATGCTCTCTTTTTCCAGCAATCCTATTGTCATCCTCACGCTGATCAACCTTCTGCTTCTGTTCATCGGAACATTCATGGAGACCACGGCATCCATCATCATCCTCGTACCAGTCCTTCTGCCCGTTGTAACACAGATCGGCGTGGATCCGCTCCATTTCGGGATCATAATCGTGGTCAATCTCGCCATCGGAATGGTCACGCCTCCATTGGGGGTCTGTCTCTTTGTGGGGTGCAGCATAGCAGGCATCAAACTTGAGGCCATATCGCGGGCTGCCTGGCCGTTCATCCTCATCATGATCGCAGATGTGCTTCTCCTTACCTATCTGCCGTGGATCAGCACCGTGCTTCCGAAACTGGCGGGAATTTACTGATGAGTAAAAGAACTTCGGGATTTTTCCGGTTATTTGTTGTTCTTCACTACTGAATTTGATTTGCACTTTTTGGAAAAACTACCAGAATAAAAGGGGGTTTGAGGATATACTTTCCAATCTACCTCAAGCCCCTTTTTCAAATCTTCTTGATCACCC
>JAAYJB010000171.1 GCA_012523155.1 Synergistaceae bacterium
ATGCTTCACGAAGGAATCGGGAATTTCCGAGATATCCTGGTATATGGTGCCGCCGCACGCCACGTTCAGGAGCTGGATGCCCTTGCAGATACCGAGAATGGGCTTCCCTTTTGCCAGCGCCGTCCTGATCGTCCTGAGCTGAAAGATGTCAGTATCGCGGTAGACGAATCCAAGTGCTTCATGAGGCTCTTCCCCGTAGAGAAGGGGATCTATGTCATATCCCCCGGATATGAGAAGGGCATCGGCATGGTCTGCAAGTTTCTCCGCCACGTCCTGTCCCCTGACCGGCGGAAGGATGACCGGAAGCCCTCCGGCGCTTTCCACGGCCGATACATAGTCGTTGTTCACGTAGCTTCTCTCCATTCCGGGAGAAAAGCCTCCCTGTTCGATGAGCAGATTTCCCACAATGCCAATCACCGGCTGGCTCATTCGCTTTCCTCCTGTTCTCCGAATCGGCTGTTGACTCTACTGTTCAAGTATAGCGCCGGGATACCCTTTTTCAAGCGGCAGGGGCGGAAAGTTGACATTAAAGGAGGGGAAAGGAATAATACCTCTCGTGGCCGGACACGCTCATTGCAGCGTCTTCACTTATTGCCGGCCGAAAGGACCCGTATATGGAAAAAATCCTGTTCTCTCTCTTCCTGATAGCCTTCGGGCTTCTTATGGGCTTCGCCGCCCGGTTTCTCGATAAAGAAGGAGCACTGCCGCTCCCGTGGCCGATACAGAAAGTCCGCACGTTCCTTCAGAAATCAGTTCTGCTGGGCATCGGGCCGGTCACGTTTGCATGCGCGCTCTGGGTCGTTGAGATCAGCGAACCAAGGATCGCACTCCTGGCCCTTATCGGCCCTTTCTGCCATGTATTCGGCGGCCTGGGAGGAGCGGTGCTCGCCAGGATCTTCCGCATGGCTCCGGCCCAGGCCGGCTCCATGTTCTGCTGCGGGTTTTTCACGAACATCGGGTCGATCGGTGGGCTCATAACGTTCGTCTTCCTCGGGGAAAAAGGATACGCCTTCGTGGCCGTCTTTAAGCTGATCGAAGAACTGGTGTACTACGGAATAGGATTCCCGGCAGCCAGGCTCTACAGCGCACAAGAAAGGGCCGGGAGCACGAGAAGCCTTGTGCAGCGGCTCATCCGCGACCCCTTCCTGATCGTCTCCCTTGGAAGCCTTTTCACGGGAACCTGCCTGAACCTGTCCGGTATCCAGAGGCCTCCGTTTTTTTCACTGCTGAACACCATCCTCATCCCTCTCAGTACGGTCATCCTGCTGACCACCATCGGCATGGCCATGAGCTTCGGCAAAACGGGACGCTACCTTAAAGAGAGCCTTGCGATCTCGGGAGTCAAATTTCTCCTTGTCCCGGCGGCCTGCACATCACTGGCCGCACTGGCGGGGCTGGGCGATGTCGCGGATGGACTTCCGCTGAAAACGACCCTTATCCTCTCATCCATGCCGACGGCCTTCACCGCCCTGGTTCCGCCTTCCCTTTACGGCCTCGACCTGGACCTTGCCAACAGCTGCTGGCTTGTCACGACTCTCGGGCTTGTGGTGACTCTTCCGGTCCTGTACACCCTCCTGCCCCTTTTATAGCCCTGAAGATCAAAACTCCACCAGTTCGACCCGCCGGTTCTTCGCGCGGCCTTCCTCCGTCCTGTTGGAAGCCACCGGGG
>JAAYJB010000172.1 GCA_012523155.1 Synergistaceae bacterium
AAAAAGCCCCTCTTCAAGCATTTCCACACTCTGGCCGGTAATTCCGCCGGAAATAAAGCTCCCGCGTATCCCTGCAGCCTTCATCTTTTCCCGGATGAAAGCCGATGCAGCCAGAGATATTCCTCCAGCCCCCGCCTGCATGGAGAATCCGTCCAGAAAGAGACCGCTCTCCTCCACAATCTTCGCCACCTGTCGGGCAATGATGAGCCGAAGGGGATCCCTGGTGACCCGGAGCGTTCCGGAAACTATCTTTTCAGGAATTCCGATCCGTTCGACGGGTACCACCCAGTCTACAAGGGTCTGGGGGATGGAAAAGGGAACCGCCGGGTAGGAGACAAGATTGTCAGTGACTGCGATCACTCTGTCTGCATATTGGGCATCGGTAAAGGCATACCCGAGAGACCCGCACGCCGAAGGGCCTGAAATTCCGCTGAGGTTCCCCATAGCATCAGCTGCGGGAGCTCCAATCACAGCTATGTCAACGTGCAGTTCTCCCGACTGCATAGCCCTTGCCCTGCCTCCGTGGGACCGGAGGATCACAGGAGATGAAAAGAGTCCTTCGGATGCCGCTCTTCCGACAGGTCCGTTGACACTGCCTTCAATAGACCGAACGACACCGCTTCGTACGTGGCGGAGAATATCCTCGTGAACCGGAAACAGCGCCGAGGGGGCGAGAACAAGATCCCTGATGCCCATTTTCGCAAGCACATCGAGGGCCATATTCACAACCAGGTCTCCGTCCCGAAGATGGTGGTGAAACGATATGGTCATTCCGTCCCGTACTTCCGCCGACCGAAAAGCTTCTTCGAGGGTAGCGGCAATCTTGCCTCCCTCTCTCTTCTTGCGGATCGATGGAATATCTTTCTGCTCCCCGGTGAAGAAAAACTTCTTCCGGCTGTCTTTTTCCATACTCATAATGGTCACCCTTCTATCAGAAGGCATCCGGCCGCCTCTGCGAGAGCTATTATCTTCTGCGCCCTTGCCACGACTGGAGCATCGATCATCCGGCCGTCGAGAGCAATGACCCCGGTTCCTCTTGAAGCAGCTTCATGAAAAGCCTTCATCACTCTCTCAGCGAATCCGATTTCCTTTTCCGAAGGAGTAAAGGCACTGTGAACCACGGATATCTGCCTCGGATGAATCACCGATTTTCCGTCGAAACCAAGCTGCCGCACACGAAACGCTTCAGCGTACAGGCCGTCCATGTCATTCACATCGCCGAAAACACTGTCAAGAGCCTGCACACCGGCGATTCTCGCCGCAACGATAACCTTTGCACGGATATCGTCCAGTTCATGCCCTTCTTTCGTCCGTACTGCACCGATATCGGCGGTGTAATCCTCCGCGCCGTAATTGAGAGCCGCGATCCTCGGGCTGGCTGCTGCAATCTCTGAAAGCTTCGTGCCTCCGGAAGCCGATTCGGTGATTGCGATGATCTGTACTGTTCCCGGTTGTATTCCGTTTCGCGATTCAAGCTCGCTCATAAGTGCATCGGCCTGCCGTACGTCTTCAGCGCTCTCACACTTCGGAAGGCGGATGGCATCCGGGGCCAGGGGGATGATCTCTTCGAAATCATCCTTCCCGAAAGGGGTGCACAGGGCATTGACCCTCACAGTGACCTCGACTCCCCGGTATCGTATTGCCCGGAGCGCATTTCTCACAAGAATTCTTGCGGCATCCTTCTCAGAAACGGGAACTCCGTCCTCAAGATCCAGTATGATGCTGTCCGCGCCGTATACTGAAGCATTGGCGAGCATTCCGGGGTTTGTCCCCGGAATGTACAGAGAGGTGCGTCGGAGCCTTCGTTCCATCATGTGTTCACCTTCTCCCGTACATCCCCTGCCAGAGCCCTTCTCGCGGCGGTTTCCACCCGAGCGCGAAGAGTACAGTCCAGAGATCCGCGATCCTGGATTTTTACGATCCCCCTGAATATCCCCGCCGACTCAAGGGTTTCACGGACAGCCTTTCTCATCTCCTCACCGAATGAAGCAATTGAAGGGCTGTCGATTTCGATTTCCAGCCCCTCACAGTCAGGTGAAAAGACAACCATAACAAGAGCGTCGCATGATTCGAGTGACCCGGACACTCCCGTACGTTCATTGTTCATTTGGGACACCCCGTCTATGAGCCTGAAGGCTCTCTTTTTTTCTGTACCTTTACGTTATACAAAACAACGAACCCGAGAAGTGCGAAACCTGTCGCATCGGTTACGATTCCGGGGAAAATAAGAAGAACCGCCCCGGCAAAAGCAAGTATCCTCCCCCAGAAAGGAACCGGTGAAGCCAGGTATCCCTCGGTCGCTATCGAAAGGCCGAACACGCCGACGAGGGCAGTTATTATGGCAAAAATCGTATAGGGCCAGCTCACGACATTTGTAAGCATGATCTCGGGCGAGTAGATGAATACGAAGGGCACGATGAACCCCGCAAGGGCCAGCTTTATCGATGTGAAAGCCGTTTTGTTCGGGTCCGACCCGGCGATACCTGCAGCAGTATATGCACCTACACAGACCGGCGGGGTCACCGAGGAAAGAACCGCATAGAAAAACACAAAGAAATGCACATCAAGGGCCTTCCCCCCAAGAAGGATCAGTGCCGGTGCAGCTACTGCGCTTGCCATGACATAGCTTGCGGTCGTGGGCATACCCATTCCGAGGATCATGGAAAGGATCATGGTAGAAATCAGCGTGAGCAGAAGATTTCCCTTCGTGAAGCCGAGAATGACATCCCCCACTTTCAGTGCTATTCCTGTGGCGCCCATCATTCCAATCACGACCCCGACGATCACGCAGGCAATTGCCACTGAAAGAGCGCTTTTTGAACCGTCCTCGAGAGTCGAGATGAACGACCTGACGTCAAGCCTGTCTTCCTTCTTTATAAAGCTGAGAAGGACGGCAAGGAAAATTCCCCAGCATCCCGCATACAACGGGTTGTACCCCTGGACGAGGAAATAGATGATGCCGAAAAGAGGAATCGATTTATAGCCGCTCTTGATCAGAACATCCTTCACACGGGGCAGGGATTCCTTCGGGAGACCCTGAAGGCCCAGCTTTGCCGCCTCAAGGCTCAGGCAGCACCAGATGCTCCAGAAATAGAGGATCGCAGGGACGACCGCTGCGCTGAGCACCTTAAGGTACGAGATGCCCAGCGAGTCGGCGATGATGAATGCCGCTGCTCCGAGGACGGGAGGCATGATCTGGCCCCCGGTGGACGCCGCCGCTTCGACAGCTCCGGCGAAGTGAGCCTGGTACCCTATTTTTTTCATAAGGGGTATGGTAAAAGCTCCGGTGGTCGCCACATTCGCGGAGGTACTCCCGCTGATCGTGCCCATGAGGGCGCTTGAGACGACCGCAATCTTTGCCGGACCTCCCTTGAGATGCCCGGTCAGGGCCATGGAAAGGTCGTTGAAGAACTGGGAAGTGCCCGTGGAACTCAGAAACGCACCGAACAGAATAAAAAGATAGATATACGTCGCCGAGACTCCTGTTACCAGGCCGAACAAGCCGTCCGTCGTCAAATAGAGCTCTTCTATAATGCGCGGGATGGACAGGCCGAAATGCTTGAAGGGCCCCGGCATTGACCTTCCGTAATAGGCAAAGAGGATGAAAAGGGCGCAGAATATGGGAAGGGGATATCCCAGAACTCTTCGTGCGGCCTCGAAAACAAGGAAAATCATGGCCACACCGAGATATATCTCGTACTGGGTGTACATTCCCGCCCTGTTCGCAATGTCTTCGTACATTACGTACACATAGACTGTGCAGACCGCTGCGGCGGAGGCAAATACCCAGTCGAAAAGGCTGGGACGTTCTTTCGGGGACTTCTTCCACATGGGGTAGAGCAGGAAGATCAGCGGCAGGACAAACGCAAGGTGCAGGCTTCGCTGCTGCATGGCAGGCAGCACGCCGAAAAAGGCGGTGTAAAGCTGGAAAAGTGCCAGCGTCACGGTAAGGACCGTTATAAGAAGCTTCAAATTTCCGGAGAAGGAACGCTTCTTTCCGGATGAAATTTTTTTCTCCTGTGTTGCGGAAACAGTTTTATCCATTATTTCCTCCCTGAGATCCCTGATATCAAAAGACGGGAGGCAGACAGATCCGTCAGGACCGTCTCCCTCCCGCCGCGGCAGGCAATACTACTTCGTCAGCAGACCGGCTTCTTCGTAATACTTTCTCGCACCCGGATGAAGCGGCACGGACATTCCGGCAAGAGCAAATTCAAGGGAAAGACTGTTGAAATAGTTCAGCCTCTCCTGCAGGAATTTCGTGTTGGTGTGGATCATCTTCGTGATCTTGTAAATGACTTCCTCGGGCATGTCCTCGTAGGTGAGTAGAGATCCCACTGCACCGACAACAGGAAGGTCTTTGTCATACCCCTCATAAACACCCGCCGGAATCACAACCGGTGCATAGTGAGGGAACTTCGAAACGATCTCCTGGATCTTCTCAGGCTCGATGCCGATCAACCCGACTTTGCCCGAGCGGATCATGTCGGTGACCTGGGCGTTGGGAGCGTTCGTGGTCCATATATGGGCCTCGGAATC
>JAAYJB010000173.1 GCA_012523155.1 Synergistaceae bacterium
CTGCTTTCGGAGCTCTCCACGGACGAAGAGCTATCGGTCGTCTCATCCTTCTTCCGCGACACCATGAAGATGGACAAGGTGGACGGTTTCTTCGGCAACCTGCTCAGGGGCTTCGTGAACGGATTCAAACCCTTCGCCGACCAGGGAGTCCGCCCCTTCACCGGTGCACACAACATCCTCGGAAGTGACGCCATCATCGTACTCGGTGCGGACCCCCAGGAGGAGGCCCCCGTGGCGGCGAGCTACATCCGGGTCTCCGCCATCATCGAGCGGGCGAAGCTCATCAATGTCTCGTGCGGCAGAAACCCCTTCGAAGGTCTCACCGACGGAGATCACCGTGCCGCCTCGCCGAAGGAAATGAAGAAGCTCCTTCTTTCGCTCCGGACCCTCGTAGAGGGCGGGGAAGAAAATGCCTCGCCCGAAATGCAGGAGACCGCCCGGATCCTCCGGGAGGCGAAGAAGCCGGTGTTCGTCATCGGCTCAGCCCTGGCGGAGAACCCTGACCTCGTCACCGAGGCGCTGAACCTGGCGGTCGCCTCGAGGGCCTTCTTCGACGACGGTCTCGGAGTTGTTCCCATGCTTCGTGGAGGAAACTGCCTCGGAGCCCTCAATACGGTCATCGGCGGGAGCGACTGGCTCAGCGAAAGCGAGCTGGACTTCCTCTACGTCCTCTCCACCGGTATGGTTGACGAGGACAAGCGGTCCCTGGAGGCTATGACCCGCGCCCGGTTCGTGGTGGTGCACACTCCCTTCATGGTCCATCCGCTCGTGAACATGGCGGACGTGCTTCTTCCAGCCCCCGCATGGTTCGAAAGAAGCGGGCACTACTGCACCCTGGAGGGAGAGCGGAGGAGGATGAACATGATCGTGCCTCCCAAGGGCAACCTGAAGGGATTGTCAGTCATAATGAACGAACTTGCCGGCAAGCTCGGCCGTGAACTGCAGCCGGCTTCTGCGGCCCCGTGTGAAAACGTTTACGAGGCGAAGGCCCCGTCATCGGCGGCCGCTGTCGTCCCGGTGAAGGAGGTGCGATGACCATGGCGAAGCCGAAAATTGCGTCCGTATGGCTTGAAGCCTGCGCCGGCTGCCATATGTCCTTTCTCGACATCGATGAACGGATAGTGGATCTTCTTGGAAAGGTGGAGCTCACAGCCACACCCATCACAGACATCAAGATATTCCCGGAGGTCGAGGTGGGGGTCATCGAAGGCGCCCTCGGCAACGAGGAGGAGCTTCATCTCGCGAAGGAGCTGCGGGAGCGGTGCAAGATCCTCATCGCATGGGGTGACTGCGCCGTCTTCGGAGGGATCAACTGCATGCGGAATTTTATGCCTGCGGAACAGGTGCTGAAGGAAGGATACGTGGACACCGTCAGCACTGTGAACCCTGAAGGCGTTATTCCCCGGCAGGATCTTCCCGCGCTTCTGCCCCAGGCGATCCCCGTGGACAGGGCGGTGAAGGTGGACGTCTACGTCCCCGGATGCCCTCCCGACGCAGATACTATTTATTATGTCTTCAGCGAGATCCTCGAGGGGCGCATACCCACCGTCCCCACGGATATCATGCGCTACGACTAGCGGAGGAATGGAGTCATGGAGAACAAAACGAAAAACACAATAGTAGTGAACCCCATAACCCGTATCGAGGGGCACGGAAAGATCACCGTAGATTTGACCGACGGCGGCGCTGTTGACAGGGTGCGCTTCCACGTGACCCAGTACCGGGGATTCGAGGTTTTCTCGAAGGGGCGCGATTTCCGGGAAATGCCCGTGATCACGCCCCGGATCTGCGGCATATGCCCGGTGAGCCACCATCTCGCATCGGCCAAGGCCTGCGACGCCGTCCTCGGTGTCACCCTCACCC
>JAAYJB010000174.1 GCA_012523155.1 Synergistaceae bacterium
ATCGACTTCGCGAAACGGGGATTCGAATCCATACTCACACCCCACTTTTACAATGACATGGAGCACTCCGACTGCACGTTCTGCGGCCTGTGCACCCAGGTCTGCCCGGTGGGAGCTCTCATGGAGAAACGGGCTGAACGGTGGCCGCACCTCGAGGAACCTGAGATCGTCAAGACTACCTGTCAGCTTTGCTCCGTGGGATGCGAGCTCGATCTCAACCTTGACCGCAAACGTTCCAGGATCGTTCGTGTGACCACCGACCTGGACAACCCCGAGGGTCCCACATTCGGCTCGTGCTGCGTAAAGGGACGGTACAGCTTCAGGGACGTCGCCTGCAGCGGGAACTTCGATCCGGCAGTAGACGGGAACTCCGTCTCAATGGATGAAGCCGTCGCATCCCTCGACACACTTGCCTCAAGACCCGGAGCAGCATTTATACTCGGCGGTCCGGTCACACTCCAGGAGGGACGGGCCGTCAGGGACTATGCGGCACTGAGAACTCCGGAGGCAGTTATTTCCGCTGCAGAAGGAGCGGAATTCCTTCCCTTTATTGCCGAGGGGGAGAAACACAAAGAGACAAAAAGGGCGTCCTACGCCCTGTTCAACGAGAGTGATGCCTTCCTGCTCCTTGGAACGAACACCGATGAAGATCAGCCTGTCCTCACGTCATGGCTCCGCAGATCGATGCGTCATCGAAAGGCCGGGATCGTTTACGTGGGCAGCACACCGGGCCTGATGGAAAAAGGGACTTCCGTGGTGCTGACTCCGGAAAAAGGGACTGAGCAAAAGAGCCTCTCGGCATTGACTGCAGCGGTACGAACTCTCTGCGAAAAGAAAGAGGCCGACTTCAGCGCCCTTGCGGAGGGTACGGGAATGTGCCCGGCAAAGCTAGAAACGGCTGCCCGCATCCTCGCCGCAGCAAAGCATCCGGTCACTCTCATGAGCCCGAATATGCCCGCGGCGGAATCCTTCGAAGCGGCTGGGGCTCTTTCCGGCGGGAGATACCTTTTGCTCTTCAGGGAAGCGGGAACTTCGTCCACACTATCCCTTTTCCCCGGGCTGAAGTCAGTTGAAGCTGTGAAAAAAGGCCTGGCCGACGGCTCGATACCATCTGCGGTCTTCGTTGGGACGACACCCGAAGAGGCCGGTTTCACATCCGAAGACCTCAATGGAGCGGAATATGCAGTCCTCGCCCCTGATCCCTCCCCTCTTTCGGAAAAAGCCTCCGTGCTGCTGCCGCTGCTTCCGTGGACTGAGAAGGAAGGTACTGTGGTGGACCTTGAGGGCAGGGAGCTCGACGTACGAAGAGGCCCCCTGGGTAAAAAAACGGGAGGGAATATCTGTGCCGTTCTGGCACGTGCAGCGCTTCCCCACGGCGGAAAGATAGCCTTCAACCCCGTCGCCAGGTAAGGACTAAAGGCTGTACAGAATAATCTTCAGAGAGCTTGAGTTCACAGGGCGAAGCAGTCTGCCCTGTGAACTTTTGTTTTTTTATATTAGAGTATTGACTTTAAGATCACCCCCATGTAGACTATCTGAAAATTTTACTGGGAGGCGAAGAGATGAAGAAAAGAAATGCCCTTTTTCCTGTGCTTGCACTTTTGTTCTTGTTTGCATCATGCGCTTTTGCAGCTCCTTCCGGAGATCCGATCAAAATCGGCTACCTTGCGACACTCACTGGTGACGGCGCCACATGGGGACAGCATGAAAGGGACGGCGCCCTTCTTGCCGTGAAGGAACTGAACGAGGCCGGCGGGGTGCTGGG
>JAAYJB010000175.1 GCA_012523155.1 Synergistaceae bacterium
CTTCCGGAAGAGTCACAAGGGCTGATTTTTCTCCACAGAGAGGTGCACGTTTTTCTGCAGGCAATTGGCATTATAATGGATCCATCATGCCTCCACGCTCTTTCTGAAGGGAGCCGGCCGTCCTGAAAATCATTCAGCAGGGGAAAGACCCAAAAAAACGATTTCTGAAGATCAGCATCATTTCGGTACTCATTATCTTCCTTCTCCTGGCCGCTTCAGCCCTGGGTGCATATGGCCGGGAGAGCGCGAAGTACATTTTCCTTTTCATCGGCGACGGCATGGGAGAGGCGCAGGTTCGGGCAGCCGAGCTGTACAGCCTTGCCTCCGGGCGTGGAAAACTGACTCTCGGTTCACTGCCTGTCCGGGGCAAAATTTCAACAGCCTCGGCAAACGCCGCCGTGACGGATTCCGCAGCTGCGGGGACCGCCATGGCCTCAGGATACAAGACGAACAACGGCGTCCTCGGTATGGATCCATCGAGGACGAAAAATCTCACCAGCATAGCCGAGACGGCCAGGGACAGGGGGATGAAGGTCGGCATCGTGACATCCTCCTTCCTGAACGACGCCACTCCTGCAGCCTTTTACGCACACCAACCATCCAGGACTGACTATTACGAGATCGGAGAGCAGCTCATCAACAGCGGTTTCGATTATTTCGCGGGGGGCGGTATCTCCAGGCGCAAAGGGCGCAAGGAAAATCTCAGGGATCTCTACGAACTCGCCGAAGAAAAGGGGTACCGGGTGCTCAACACCAGGAACGAAATCCTCGCTGCGAAGCCCGGAACGAAAATCATCGCAGCTGCCGCCGCTGGAGCTCTGCCCTACGAGATGGACCGCCCTGCGGAAAGCCCTTCCCTGGCGGAGATCACGAAACGGGGCATTGAAATTCTCGACAACCCCAACGGCTTTTTCCTAATGGTTGAGGGAGGAAAGATGGATTGGGCCTGTCACCTGAACGACGCGGCATCCCTGGTTCACGACATGGCGGCCTTCGACGAGGCGGTGAAAGCTGCCCTCTTCTTCGCCCGAAGGCGTCCGGAGGAGACCCTGATCGTCGTCCTCGCGGACCACGAGACCGGAGGAATGAGCATCGGGGAAGGAATAACGGCTGCGGAGCTCTTTCCAGTGCTCTCGGCCCAGAAAGAGTCCTCCGAGTCCTTCACCGGAAAGGTCGATCGTTTCCGCAAGGTCCCGCAGCAGACCTTTGAGAAAATGCTCCCGCTGATCACAGACTCTTTCGGGCTTCATTCTCTCCCGGAAAGAGAGCTGGATGAACTTCGCACAGCTTTCGCCCAAAGCATGCTGCCCAAGGAACAGCGGAAACGAGACAGGGAATACCTTCGCCGATACGGCCCTTACGAGCCTCTTTCAGTAACGGCGACCCGCATTCTGAACCGGAAAGCCGGCATCACGTGGACGACTTTCGGGCACTCCGGGGCAGATGTGCCAGTCTTCGCCCATGGGGCAAAATCGGCGATTTTCGCCGGGGAGTATGACAACACCGAAATCGCGGGGAAGATCCTGTCAGTCATTTCGGAAGCCTCTGAGCAGAAGAACGAGTGACTGGAAATAGAACATGAGGCAGGGATTTAAAAACCATGAATCACAATAGAAAAGGCAATAACGTCTTGTGTGTACCCAAATCTGCAGAAGTATGATTCCGCTGTTAAAATCATACTTCTGCAGAAAAACAAAACGCGTTCAGGTCACTCTCTATTCCTAAATTATTCCTAAATTATTCCTAAATTATTCCTAAATTCCTTCGTAGATATACTCTTTCAGGTTTTCATTCGAGAGGCTTCCTATTCCCAGAGACTTGAGCGTCCGGGCTGATGCATTGAGATCAATGCCTGAAAGGGAGCTCCCAAGATGCAGAATAGCCCTGCAGACATTTCCGGGAAGGTTAAACCTTTCCAGGAGCTCTATAAGAGGAATCAATCCGGCGCAGACATCCTCAGTGAGGTACCTGTGGTTGAATGTTTTTGGAAGGAGAGCCTGCGATAGGCCGCTGTTGCTTCTCATTATGTCAAGTATCTTCTTCCCTTTAGCTCCCTGGTACTCGTACCAGCGAAGAAAAATATGGGACCACGGTTCCAGGGATTCTACAAGGGGAGTCCCCTGAAGTTTCATTCGTTCCCTGTCCATGTCTTCGTATGCCCTGCCGGCAGCCTCTCCAAAAGCTCTCAGATATTTTCCGTTGTGGTAGAGCATCACTTCCGCCGCTTCTTCAACATAGCTGGGATTAAAAATCATTACCCCGGCATGAATGGGAACACTTGGATTCGAGATCCCAAGTTCAAAAATATTCTTCCAAAGATCCATCTCAGGATAGACTTCCCGAATGCATCCTATCATCTCGGAACCCTTTTTCCCGGGGAAAGAGGCCAGGCCAAGGCCATGCTTGTAGCAGCCTATGGATATCCTGTTCCCGTCATATTTTCTGCCTGCGTAAATGGAATTGTTCATCTCCGCAACCGCGATATCGCTTTTGTTCCCCAAACGCCTGAGAGTCTGGAGAAATTCTATACTTCCGTACATGTAGCCTGAAGCAAGAAACACTTTCTGACCGGATTTCAGCCATGGAGAACAAACTTCCGCAACCTTTTTCTCCCCATAGGACGGAACTGCGGAGATGACGATGTCAGATCCCTCAAGGGCAGCGGAAATATCCGTCCCCGCGTATTCAAGGTCCGCCCTTCCGCCTGGAAGATGATTCGCCTCGCTGGACTCCACTTCAATAAATTTTTTTTCTCCGATCTCTCTGATGCACTCCCTAAATTCCGGGAATTCAAAAAGCCGCACCCCATGCCCCAGAAGGGCCAGATGCCCAGCCGTGGCAAGACCGATATTGCCCGCACCTATAACTGCTGCTCTCATTTGAATTCCTCCTGTTCCTGCTTCAGTTCAGCTTACGGCAGAACCTGGAAAAAACACCGTCTAGTTTCATTCGCCGAAAAACTGTTTGTTGAAACCGTTCCTGAACACTGTCCACCTTTTTTTCTCAAGCCGGACTATAGAAATGCCGAGGGCATGAGCAGTTTCGGAAGAAAGAGGAAAAGATCCGGGAAAATGATCCCCAGGATGATAACACCCAGGGCAAGCAGGAGAATAGGTATGGTAGCCAGGAATGCCCTGGGCATGCTGATTTCTCCAAGCTGGCAGGCAATGAGAAGACAAATTCCGTATGGGGGAGTCACCTGTCCGAGGGCAAGAGTCAGGCATACTATTATTCCCAGGTGAAGAGGATGAATTCCTGCCGCATTGCCCATGCCCTGAATGATCGGGAGGAAGATGATGATGCTCGCCACAGGACTCAAAAAAGTACCTATTATCAGGAGAAAAATGACAAGCATAGTGTAGATCCCGTAATAGGACGTTGTGATCCCGAGCATGTAATCCGCGATCATCGTCGGCGCATCGAGGTAGGCGATCAGCCAGCCCATTACACACGCACAGGCTACGGCGAATATTGACAGGGAATACATCACGACGCCTTCGCTGAAAATGACAGGAAGTTCCCTCCATGAAGTATCCCTGTAGACGAAATATACAAGGAAGATCCCGAGCAGCAGTGCGACCGCAGCCGCTTCAGTCGCTGTATAAATACCTGCCGTTATCCCTCCGAGGATAATAAGGGGGATAGTGAGAGGAGGAATGGCCTTGAATGTTGTAGTCAGTTTTTCCCTGAACGGCACCCTGGGAAGCGAGGGGTAATCGAGTTTTTTCGATAAGTAATAGGTATAGATCATCTGTGTGATGCC
>JAAYJB010000025.1 GCA_012523155.1 Synergistaceae bacterium
AAAGCTGGGTCAGGTCAACGCATTCCTGCAGGGTGCTCGGAGCGAGGACGATGATGTTGTAGTCACCGTTTCCGCCGCCCTTCGTGGCCTGGTAGTAGTCCGCCTGTCCGGGCAGGATTCCGCCGAGTCCGGGACCTGCGCGCATAACATTGACGATGACCGCCGGGATCTGGCATCCCGCGATGTAGGAGATTCCCTCGGACATGAGGGAGATCCCGGGGCTCGATGACGAGGTCATCACCCGGTACCCTGTCGCGCCGCCGCCGAGGATCATGTTGACCGATGCCACTTCGCTTTCCGCCTGGACATATACTCCTCCGACCTCGGGAAGATGGGCGGACATATACTCGGGAATTTCATTCTGGGGAGTAATTGGATACCCGAAGAAATACTTGCAGCCCGCCTGGATCGCGGCCTCTGCAATTGCTTCAGTTCCTTTCATCAAAACGCGTCCCATGTCGTTTTCACCTCCGAAAGCCAGGTCATTCCTGGATCTTGAACACTTCAATGGCAGCGTCGGGACAGGTCACGGCACAGACGCCGCACCCGATACACCCCTCTTTGAACTGTTCAACAGGCCGATAGCCCTTCGCGTTGGTCTTCTCCGATATCCGGAGGACCTTCGTCGGACAGGCCGCCACACAAAGTCCGCAGCTTTTGCAGTACTGTTCCAGAACTTCAATGCGTCCTTTCGCCATTACCTTTTGCACCCCTTCCACACAGATTTGTCAGGTATCTAATCGCCCGTTTCGCCACGGGACCACATTGCCCCGTCCTCCCACGGAAGCATCATGTACCGTGCCACCGGCCAGAGGGGAACGGAAATACCCCGGGACTCCATAATTGATTCAGCCTCCCCGTACAACCGGGGATCCACCCCGGCGAACAGAACGGGAAGATCAAGCTTCCTTCCGGCATCCAGAACGTTCTCCAGGCCGTTGACGCAGTCTTCCGCCTCTGTTTCCGCCATGAGGTGGGAATTGCTCACGAGTGCTCCAACAGAAAGCCCGCAGATCGACTCCATCTTCTTGAGCATCTTCTCTATCCCTGCGACCGTGGAGGTCTGGGGACGGAACGAATTCACCACAAGGATCAGCAGATAGCCGGCCTTCGTGATATCCGGCTCGAACTGCTTCAGCGCCAGGGCTCCCTCGGCGTCTCCCCCTATGTCGAGGAGCAGCCGCCCGTCATCCTCCGCCAGGGCACGGGACACCTTCGGCGAGACCACGGACATATCGGACCATTTCGCGTTTTCGGGCGTCGTAATGATCCGGAATCCTTTTTTTTCGAGTTTTTCCGCTACCTGGCGGATACAGAAATAGGGGTTGATGATATCAATATCGGCTATGGTGACTTTTTCTCTGAGGCTTGCGAAACCAAGTGCGAGGTTAAGTACCCATTCAGTTTTCCCTGAACCCAGGGCTCCGGTGACTGCGATCACCCGCGGCCAGTACGGCACGGAAGGCATAAGCTCCCTGTACTGTGAAAACAGGTCAGATACGATAGTAATGTCGGGATCCGTCAATGAAGGAAGTCTCCTTTCTTCAAACGCAGTCCTCTCGCCCATTCCGCGCCGTCCATCCGCCGTTTTCCCTCGGGTTGGACGCATCGCAGCAGCACCGCACCTTCAGAAGCGCTCACAACGGGATACCCGTCGTCAAAATCGAGGACTTCTCCGGGAGATCCTGATAATGGACTGAATTCCGCGCTCCAAATCTTGACCCGCTTTCCCCCGATGAACAGAAAAGCTCCCGGAGCAGGGTCCAATGCTCGAACGGCGTTGACTATCCGCCGCGCGGGATATGTCCAGAATATTTCAGCTTCATTGTTGGTAATTTTCGGTGCATAAGATGCTGATTCGGAATTTTGCTCTTTAGACACACAAGTTCCTTCAATCAAGCATTTTACACCCAACAGAAAAAGTTTGCTACCTTTTTCCGCAAGAATATCCAAAACTTCACCTGAACTCCGACTGTCACCGGGGATAAACTCCTCCTGAAAAAGTACCGGTCCCGCATCCATCTTCTCAACGAGGCGGAAAAGGGTAACCCCAATGCGTTCATCACCGTTCATGAGGGCCCGCTGCACTGGTGCCGCTCCCCTGTA
>JAAYJB010000176.1 GCA_012523155.1 Synergistaceae bacterium
AATGCCCGTATCAGGAAAGACGGAGTATGATTTTTCCCTTTTCGGAGAGATGGACTCCTATCTCTTCCGGGAGGGAAACCATTGCCGCCTCTACGAGAAACTTGGATCTCACCCGGCGGAAAACGGAGGCCGGCAGGGAACATATTTCGCGGTCTGGGCCCCCAATGCGGCGGAAGTGAGCGTCATCGGCGCGTTCAATGACTGGGACAGGCAGCAGAACTATCTCTCTCCGAGGAAGGACAGCTCCGGTGTCTGGGAGGGCTTCATCCCGGGTGTCGGCAGTGGAGAACTGTACAAGTACTCCCTGAAAACGGCGGGTGGAGACCTTCTGGAAAAAGGCGATCCGTTCGCCTTTTTCTGGGAAGTTTCACCCAGGACTGCATCTATTGTCTGGGATCACGAGTATACATGGAACGATACCGAATGGATGGCGAACCGGAAAAAGAAAAACGCTCTCGATGCGCCGATGTCTGTGTACGAGGTCCATATCGGGTCATGGAGGAGAAATCCGGCGGAGGGATTCCGGTCGCTTACCTACAGGGAGTTGGGCCACGAGCTGGGAGACTATGCTGTCTCCATGGGGTTCACTCACGTGGAGCTGCTTCCCGTCATGGAGCATCCCTTTTATGGTTCCTGGGGATACCAGACCCTGGGGTACTTCGCTCCCACGAGCCGCTACGGGACTCCTGAGGATTTCATGTACATGGTGGATGTGCTCCACCAGAAGGGTATCGGTGTTATCCTCGACTGGGTCCCTTCCCATTTCCCCACGGATGCCTACGGCCTGGCCCGGTTCGACGGGACGTGCCTGTACGAGCACGAGGATCCGAGAAAAGGATATCATCCTGACTGGGGGAGCTGGATCTTCAATTACGGGCGGAATGAAGTCCGGGGTTTTTTGCTCAGCAGCGCGTTTTTCTGGCTCGATCGCTTCCATGCCGACGGGCTGAGGGTGGATGCGGTGGCGTCCATGCTTTACCTCGATTACTCCCGGAAGGCGGGAGAGTGGATCCCAAACACCTATGGCGGAAGGGAGAACCTCGAGGCCATTGAGTTCCTTAAAAAACTGAACGAGGAGGTTTACGGAGCCTTTCCGGGAGTTCAGACCATAGCCGAAGAATCCACAGCATGGCCCATGGTCACACGCCCTGTCTTCGTCGGCGGCCTCGGGTTCGGCATGAAGTGGAACATGGGATGGATGCACGACACCCTGAAGTTTATCTCCAGGGATCCCATCTACCGGAAGTACGAGCATGACAAAATAACGTTCAGTATAATGTACGCCTTCACTGAAAATTTTCTTCTTCCCTTCTCCCACGACGAGGTGGTTCACGGCAAGGGGTCCATGCTCGGAAAAATGCCCGGGGATGCATGGCAGAAGTTTGCCAGCCTCAGGCTTCTCTACGGCTATCTCTACACTCACCCGGGAAAGAAACTGCTCTTCATGGGGAGCGAGTTCGGACAGGGAAAGGAATGGAACCACGACGACAGCCTCCAGTGGGACCAGCTGACAATACCCGAACACCGGGGCATTTCTGACTGGGTTGCGGTCCTGAACAGGGTGTACAAAGAGGAGCCTGCTCTCCACGAACGTGATTTTTCACCGGATGGCTTTGAATGGTGTGATTTCTCCGACTGGGAGAAGAGCGTGGTCTCTTTCGTGAGAAAGGGCGCAAAAGGTGAGATGGTGCTCGCAGCGTTCAATTTCACTCCCGTGCCGAGGCTGAATTACCGGATACCGGTTCCGGCGGCAGGATTCTGGAAAGAGATCCTGAACAGCGACAGCAAGGATTACTGTGGCTCTGGATTCGGAAATTTCGGCGGACTTGCCTCAGAACCGGTGGCCTGCAAACAGAAGGGAAACTCACTATGTCTCACGCTGCCGCCCATGGGGATGCTGCTTTTCCGGCTGGAAACAGGGAATACGACCGAAAAGGAATGATGCAAAAAAGACCCGGCCTTCAGGCCGGGTCTTTTTCTCAGGAAGAAGCTTCCGCCAGTGCCAGTACCGTCCCGATGATCACGTCCACGCCTTTTTTTATCTGCTCGTAATCGGTCCACTCTTCAGGGCAGTGGCTTCTTCCTCCCCTGCTCGGGACGAAGAGAAGCCCCGCGTCGGTAATGGATGCCATGATCATGGCATCATGCCCTGCACCGCTCTGCATCACCTTTGCCGAGTATCCAAGCTTGCCGGCCTCCTCCTCGAACAGTCCGAGGATCTCCAGGCACAGATCCACGGGAGGAACGGTAAGTTTGTCCTTCACGGAGACGGTCAC
>JAAYJB010000177.1 GCA_012523155.1 Synergistaceae bacterium
GCTGCCTGGCAGGTGTTAATGGCGGGAACCCCGATGGGGGAAAGGGAAACAGGTCCGGCAGAACTCTATTCCAGGCAGTCGCCCGCTCCGGCAGGATGGGGAGGGGGAGGGGACTTTTCTTCCGCCCTGGAGCTGTTTTTTAAGAAATACCCGCCGGGGAATGAAGAGGGAGTGGACTGGTTCGATCCGTGGTATTTCAACGGATGGGGCGGAGCTACTGCTCCCGGAATTGCCACAGGAAGTCATGGATTCTGGGAATACCAGGCATGGGAGTGGTTTCGGTTTCGCCATATAGCGCAAAAAAGCCTGCCTCCCCATGAGTACGATCCCTTGTGGAAAAACCGGAAATCCGAAATGGGGACCGTTTTCTGGAGGGCCCAGGCACTGGCTGCAGCTGATTTCACAGCGGCATGTGCGGAAAGGACCCGGCAGAACATATCAGTCATTCTGGCCGATCCTGACCAGGGAATACAGAATGCTGTCCGTGCCGTGTATACCCTTTACAGGGCTTCCATGACATCCCTCCGGGAATCCTGGCGGCAGGAAGATCTCACCGGGGGAGGATACAGGGTTTTCTGCACGGTGCGCAATACGAACCCCCGGGAAGAATTTGTGGGTGCCGAGGCCCGGCTGCTGTATGAAAAAGACGGAAGATGGCTGGTGAGGGAAACGGTTGCCCTTTCGAGCGCAGTTCCGCCCAAGGGCACCGGTGAATTTTTCTGGGATTTCCGCACAGGTGATCCCTTCCGGTGCATTGCGGAGGTTTCAGGTATGTTTCGCCAGACTCCCGATTTGGGGTATGTGAACATTTCATTCACGACCGCTGGGGTTACCCCGGAAAGGGAACATGAAAGAACCTTCACGGGGAAGATGAATTTCTCCATGGCGAATTACCCCGAAGGAACCAGGATCAATGAGCTTTCTCTCTCTATTTCCCCGTTTGATGGAACAGTCCGGGGAATCGCCAGGATCAGGTTTATTCCTGCGCTGCCGGGAGGGATGAAGCCGATGGGCCTGGAACTTTTCCTTGAAGGGGCATCCGACGGGACGCGCCTGTCAGGAACCTGCAGGGGAACACAGGAGAATGTTTTCTGGACAGGCAGCGGCAGTGCAGGCGGAAGGTGGAACGGCATTCTCACAGGAGGACAGGTGAAAGGATCGATAGTCCTCGAAAGAGGAGGGAAAACGTTCAGTCTCGCTTTCTTCGGAAATGAGCTGGTGCAGTAAAAAGTGAGGAGCAAAAGATGAATAAAATTATCCTTTTGTTTCTTCTGTTCCGGTCCCTGGATCGGTACACTGACTGAGATCACTCCAGAAGCAGCGTTACTGGGTACATACCCAGTTGCTGAAAGAGAAAAAGGAGGGCTAACGTGGAACATTCGGCCGGGAAAAAGCTGGTTGTGTTGTGGACGAGCGGAGAGAAGGAAACGGCGATGAGCATGGTCATGCTGTACAGCCTGAACTCGAAGCTCAAGGGATGGTGGGACGAGGTAACGCTGCTGGTTTGGGGTGCTTCGACAA
>JAAYJB010000178.1 GCA_012523155.1 Synergistaceae bacterium
GATCTGCAGAACATGAAGATACGCGTCGTGGGAAGCCCCCTGTTCCTCGACATTTTCAGGGCTCTTGGCGCCAACCCTGTGAACATGAACTGGAGCGATACCATGTCGGCCATCCAGCAGGGTGTGGTCGACGGACAGGAGAACCCCATCAGCACCTTCTATCCGGTGCAGATGCATGATTATCACAAGTTTATGACAGACTGGCACTATGTCGTTGATCCCACTCTGTATGTCGTGAATCCTGCCGTCTGGAAATCCTTCTCGGCCGAAGACCAGAAACTGATACAGCAGGCCGCCGTCGATGCAGGGAAATACATGATCGCCCTTGCCCGCATCGGTCTCGATGACGGCACCGCGCACAAATACCTCGAGAGCCTCGGGATGGTGCCCGAAATAACCGACTGGTACAAGCAGCTGAAGGAAGTCGGCATGGAAGTGGCCATCCTCACTCCGGAAGAAACCAAGGCGTTTGCCGACAAAACCGCTCCTGTGCTTGAGCAGTGGAGGGAAAAAATCGGTGCGGAGCTTGTAAAAGCAGCTGAAGAGGATATGGCGGCTGTAGCGAAGTAACTTAACTGACTGCAGAGCAGATACAGGAACGGAAACGAAACAAAATCCCGGCGATGGGGAGGTCTCCCCTCCCCATCCGGGTTTTGAGCGAGAGGGGAGTTTTGTCCTCATGGTGAAAAAGATTCTGGATCACTTCGAAGAGTTTATCGGTTCGATCATTCTCCTCGTGATGGCGGCAATCACTTTTGCCAACGTCATTACCAGGTATTTCATCTATCGTGCGATCTCCTTCACCGAGGAGATCACGATCAATTTTTTCGTGTGGATCGTTTTGCTCGGCATCTCCATTGCCTACAGGCAGGGGGCTAATCTCAGCATGACGTTCTTTTACGACCTGATGTCGCTCCGCTGGAAAAAATTCTCTTTTTATCTGTCAACAACGCTCTCGGTTGTGTTTTTCGGATTGCTGGCTTACCTCGGATATATTGAAGTCATGGATGAGCTGGCGCTTGATGTAACGACGGAATCTCTTGGTATTTCGGTGGTATGGTATACGCTTGCGCTCCCCGTGTTTTCTGTCCTCATAATTATCCGGATCCTTCAGGGAGCGGCCGCGACGCTGCGAAAGAACGAGTTTTAGGGGGAAGCAGATCATGACATCTCTTTTCAAGGATCCGGCATTCTGGACGGTCGTGCTTTTTCTTGCGCCTCTGCTGTTTCGGGTCCCCATAGCAGTGGCCCTGGGAATGTCCACCATATTCGTGGTCTGGCATTGGGATATGGGATACCAGATGCTTTCATACAGTTTTTTTGCCGGCATTGCAAAATTTCCTCTTCTGGCGATTCCTTTCTTCATACTGGCGGGTGTGATCATGGAGAAGGTCGGAATAGCCGAGCGGATTATTCGGTTGATAAAACAGCTTGTAGGTGATATGACAGGCGGTCTTGCCATCGCAACCGTTATCGTTGCCGCTTTCTGGGGTGCGGTGAGCGGATCGGGCCCCGCAACTGTAGCCGCTCTCGGGCTCATCCTCATTCCGGGCATGTCCAATGCAGGGTATGACAAGGCTTTTGCTGCTGCGACCGTTTCAGTGGCGTCAGGCCTTGCCATCATCATCCCGCCGAGCATTTCATTTATCGTGTACGGGGACATCATGCAGCAGTCGGTAGGTGCCCTTTTTGCCGCAGGAGTTTTTCCGGGGATACTTGTTGCCGGCTTTCTTTGCGTTGCAGTCTACATAATAAGCAGAAAACACGGCTACAGGGGAGAACCCAGGGGAAGCCGCAAAGAGGTTTTGGCAGCCCTGAAAGATGCATTCTGGGGAATTTTCACTCCTGTGATCATTCTAGGCGGCATCTATGCGGGAATATTCACGCCGACAGAGGCTGCCGCAGTCGCCATTTTCTACGGTCTTTTCGTCGGCATGTTCATTTACAGATCCATGTCTTTTAAGATTCTCTACGAGATCCTCAAGGAAACCGTGGTCGGAACAGCTGTAGTAATGTTCGTGGTGGCGTGTGCAGGACTGTACTCCTGGCTTGGGGCGACAGTGGGACTTATCGACAAGGTCGCCGGAGGACTGACGAGTATTTCTACGAGTCCTGTGGTCATTCTGCTCATGATCAACATCATTCTCCTTTTTGCAGGAATGCTTCTTGACGCCAATTCCATTTTCTACGTCTTTCTCCCGATCCTGGCACCGGTCATCGCCCATTTCGGCTGGAATCCCATATGGTTCGGCATTATGGCGACGACCAACATGGCAATAGGCCAGGTGACCCCTCCTGTGGCAGTGAATCTCTTCGTTGGGGCAAGGATAAGCGGGATCAGCATGGAGCGTATTGCCCGGCCTGCCATACCGCTCATTATTGCCGCTATGGCTGCCCTGGTGTTTATCACCGCATTCCCGGAAATAGCGCTTTTCCTTCCCAGACTCATGGGAATGTTGTAATTCAGGTTACATAGCTGCACAAAGCGTAATGATATGGGCGTTTCGCCCGTTCCTCAGAAGGAGGGTTCATAATGGCAACACCGGTGACCATGCCCAAGCTCGGGCTGACAATGAATTCAGGGACAATTTCCCGCTGGAACAGGCAGGAGGGAGAGCCGATAGGCAAAGGTGAACTGTTGATGACCGTGGCCACTGACAAGCTCACCTTCGAGGTGGAGTCACCTGCGGAGGGGACTGTGCTTAAAATTGTCGTCCCTGAAGGCAGGGATGTTCCGGTGGGGGAGATCCTCGCCTACATAGGACAGCCGGGAGAGTCGATTGATGATACTATTGCGGCCGGGGCAGATCCACGGAAGAAAAAAATTGAGCAGGGGCCCGAGGACAGGAAACCTGCTGTCTCTGTAGAGAAAATATCTGGTCCTTCCGGACTGAGGGCGACCCCTCTCGCAAGGAAGATGGCACGGGAGTCGGGAATTGATATCTCTCAAGTCCCGGGAAGCGGCCCCGGCGGGAGGATAGTCAGGAAGGACGTGGACGCTTTCGTAGTTTCTCCGTCCCGTGGAAAAACAAAGGCGAGCCCGACGGCTGAAAAAATGGCAGCTGATCTTGGTGTGGACATCACCGGACTCGAAAAGCAGGGCAGGGTCA
>JAAYJB010000179.1 GCA_012523155.1 Synergistaceae bacterium
AGGGAGGTCGCATCCATGGCAAAAAAAGGGAAATATCTGCCGGCAGAAGAGCGGCGGGCCGTCATAGTAGAAACGGTCCTTACGCTGGCGGCGGAGGGCAACCCCTCAGAGATCACTACAGCAGCCATCGCGGACCGGATGGGGCTCACCCAGGGCGCGCTGTTCCGCCATTTCTCCAACAAAGATGCGATTTGGGAAGCGGTCATGACGTGGGTTTCAGAACGTCTCCTCGAAAGGGTGGACCATGCGTCACTGTCAGCGTTAAATCCCCTTGAAGGTCTTGAGGCTGTCTTTTTCTCCCATATTTCGTTTATTGATGAATATCCGGGAGTTCCGGGCATTTTTTTCGGAGAACTCCAGCGGTCGGAGGACAGCCCGGCACGGAGGCAGGCCAAAACTCTCATGGAAAAGTACAGCGGAAGAATACTTCGCATGCTCGATGCAGGCAAAAAAGCAGGCCTTATCGATAAAAAAGTAGAAAGCAGGGTGGCGGCCGGACTCTTCATAGGAATAATACAGGGCCTGGTGCTCCAGTCCCGTTTGTCAGGGGCGGCGGTATCTGTAAGCCGGAATGCGGCCGGTGTATTCGCCCTTTTTCGGCGGGGTATAGAGGAGGGCGATCAGTCATGAAGCGTCTCTGGAAGACAATTTTCCTGCTTTTGGGAGTCTTCTCGCTCACAGGACTCTTCCTGTACGTCATGATGCGTTCGGGACCACTGGCTCCTGTGCCTGTGACTGCGGCCGAAGTGGAGAAACGATCCATTGCTCCGGCACTCTACGGGATCGGCGTGGTGGAGTCGGGAGCGGTCTTTCGCATTGGGCCCACATCGCCGGGCCGCGTGAAGGATGTGTTTGTCCAGGTGGGAGACCTGGTGGAGGCAGGGCAGAAGATCGGCGTGATGGATCCGGTGGATCTCGACCAGCGGACAGCGGCGCAGAGGGCCTCGATCTCAAGGCTGGAGGCCGTCGTTCGTGCTGCAGGCGCCAGGACCTCAGAGACAGCCGCGAAAAAGAAATATGCGGAGGCACAGTCGAAACGGTACGACAACCTTCTGAAATCTGGAGCGGTCAGTGTGGATTCCGCAGAGGCGAAGCGACAGGAACGGCAGGTGACTGCCTCGGCATGGGCCTCGTCAAACGCTGACCTGCAGGCTGCACGGGCCGAACTGGAACGGGTTCGGGCAGACCTGGACGCACTTCTCTCCCAGAAGAAAAATCTGGATCTTGTTGCGCCGGCCCCCGGACTGGTTTCTTCAAGGGCAGCTGAACCGGGGACGACTGTCGTGGCAGGGCAGGCAGTCGCCGAGGTCATCGATATCCGGGATCTCAGGATCTCCGTACGGTTCGACCAGGCCATGGCGTCAGGCCTCCGGGCCGGCCTTCCCGCCGAAATAGTCCTTCGGTCACGGAACGGACAGGTATTCAGCGGCACCATCCTTCGGGTGGAGCCTATCGCCGACCCTGTTACAGAGGAACTGCTCGCCAAGGCCGTTTTCGATGCAATACCGGAGGTGGTTCCCCCACTCGGAGAACTGGCGGAAGTGACCGTGACCCTTCCAGGACTTCCTGATTTGCCGGTGGTTCCTGACGCGGCGCTCAAGCGCTGGAATGGAAGTCTCGGCGTGTGGGTCATAGAAAACGGCTCCATTGCGTTCCGCCCTGTAAAAACGGGCAGGCGTGACCTGGAAGGCCGCGTGCAGATCCGGGAAGGGCTGAAGCCCGGAGAACGGGTCGTCGCCTACAGTGTAAAAGCACTAACATCAAAAAGCCGGGTGAAGATTTACGATACCCTGGAGGGAATCAGGCAATGATAAGTCTTGCGGGCCGGGATATCCTTCACGGGTGGGGAAAATTTACCCTTACCGGCCTCGGACTGGGGCTGCTCATCGGAGTGACCCTTACCATGGGAGGCGTCTACCGTGGCATGGTGGACGATGCCATGGTGCTCCTTGACAACAGCGGCGCCGACCTCTGGGTCGTGCAGCAGGAGACCCTTGGTCCCTACGCCGAATCCTCAAGCATCTACGATGACACGTGGAGGAGTGTGGCAGGAATGCCCGGCGTAGAGGCAGTCTCGAGCGTCACCTACCTGACGACCCAGGTCCGCAGGGGTGACGAGGACGTACGGGCCATGGTGGTGGGCGTGGATCCCGGAATACCCGGATCGCCGGGTCAGCCCGGCTACCTGGCCGCAGGAAGACATATCACCCGCAGCCATTACGAGGCGGTCGCCGATGCTGCCTCGGGATTCAGGCTGGGGGACGAGATCCGGGTCAGACGGAACACGTATACCGTCGTCGGAATCACCCGGCGCATGGTCTCCTCGGGCGGAGACCCCATGGTCTTTATCCCGCTGAAAGATGCCCAGGAAGCCCAGTTCCTGAAGGACAACGACTCCATACTGCAGCAGCGACGCAGGACAGAGGCAAATCCGTCCCTCAACAGGCCGGGGATTCCCGGTCTTCTGGAGAGCGTCATCGCCTCACAGGGAGCGAACCAGTTCGTGAACGCCGTACTCGTGCGTCTTCTTCCGGGAGCCGATCCGGAGAGTACCGCGGCGCACATCAGGCGCTGGATGCGTCTCGAGGTGTACACAAGGGAACAGATGGAGGAGATTCTTCTCGGCAAGCTCATCGCCACGTCGTCGCGGCAGATCGGCATGTTCCTGGTGATCCTCGCCATCGTCAGCGCCGCCATTGTCGCGTTCATCATCTACACCCTTACCCTGGGGAAAATACGGGAGATAGCGGTGCTGAAGCTTAT
>JAAYJB010000180.1 GCA_012523155.1 Synergistaceae bacterium
AAACGGGCCGCAGGCATTCCGGACATCTTGTGAACCGCGCTTTCAAGGGTGAGGGTTTTTTCCTCCCTGACGTACCTGGCGATGATTCTCGAATGGGTTCCAAAACTTCTGGGGTGGGCTTTTGCTCCTTCGGCAGGGGGGATTGAGTCTGCTCCAACCATTGTGGCAGGATGCCCGAGGACAGTCTTGATATCCTCGTCTCCTATTGCGGCGTAGCATGCAAGATCGCTGCCTTTATTTGACTCGATGATCCTGAAAGCGGCCTCCACGGGGTCAACGTTCATGGCTGCAGAAATTTCATGGAGGTTCTTCCCCTCCCACTGGGGGGTGTTCGGGCAGTAAACTACCAGCGCTCCTGCTGCTCCGCCTCCATGACGGAGCATACTTTCCCACCCGCAGGGTTTTGATGTATCGAGGGAAATTTTTATTTCTTCGGCTATTTTTGCCCTTGTCCCGGGATCCGCAAGGCGATCGCAGATTGCGTGCACTCCCCCTGCCTGTGCCCACGGGGGAAGGCAGGCCCGGACGCTCGTGCTGCAGTTATTGTAGGGATACTGGTCGATGGTGACGTCAATTCCTTCGGCCCTGGCCTTATCAACCATTTTAAGAGATTCTGTCACGAGCCCCCAGTTGTCTTTTCCGAGAGCCTTGTGGTGAGAAATCTGAACCGGAATACCGGCGCGCCGCCCAAGCTCGATGGTTTCTGCCACAGCTTCGAGGAGCCCACCTGATTCGCCCCTCATGTGTGTGAGGTACAGCCCTCCGGTTTCAGCGAGCACTTCAGCGAGGCTCCACATTTCCTCTTTGGGAGCATACACACCGGGAGGGTAGATAAGACCGCTGGTAAGACCAAAACTGCCTGCCTCCATGGCTTCCCTCATATGGGCCTTCATCTGCCCCATTTCCTCAGGAGTGGCCTCCCGGTCTTCAAAGCCCATAACGGCCGCTCTCAGGGTTCCATGTCCGAGACAGGTCGCCATGTTGACGGCAAGAGGAAGTTTTTCGACTTCTTTCAGCCATTCATCAAAAGTTTTCCAGTTCCATGAGATTTTTGTCCCTGCCATGATGAACCCGAGATAGGATTCGAGAAGTCCTGCATATTTTTCATTGACAGGAGCTGCGCTTTGGCCGCATTGCCCGACCATCTGTGTTGTTACACCCTGGCGCAGCTTCGGGAGCATGACGGGGTCCCTGAAAACAATAAAATCAGAATGGGTATGTACATCAATAAAACCCGGGCACAAAACCCTGTCGCAAACATCGATTACCTGGTTCGCATTTTCTTTTGAAAGTTTTCCGACTGCAGCTATTCGTCCGTTATTGACTCCAACATCCCCGCGGTACCATGGAGCACCTGAACCATCGACGATTTTAGCCCCCCGGAACAAGATATCAAACAAAACATGCACCTCTCTTCATATTTCGGTCTTTGTCCGGCTCAATGGACGGAGCCTGCGCTCTTTTTCAGGCCGGAATTAATGCTGACTGCCCCCTGGACTTCCCCAAATCGCCTCATGGGAGGATACAAATGCAGCGGAAAAACGGATCAAACCGGAAATCCGCCG
>JAAYJB010000181.1 GCA_012523155.1 Synergistaceae bacterium
CTTATTCTCCTGTCACTTGTTCATCGCAAGCACGTCGTTTACCATTTTGACGAAGAATTCGTTCAGGTCCTTTGTCACATCTTCGCCCTTTTTGACCCTCTCCCTGATGTCGTAGGCGAATGCCCTCCACAGGTCATTGATGCCGGCTTCGTAGAATTCACTGTACCTGAAACTTCCCTTCTGGACCGAGTATACTGTACCGTCGGCCAGGGCTTTCGGTGTGGCCGATGCGCCCATGAAAAAGGGTATGGAGTAGCTGTAGGCCGGAAGCGTGACGAAGACAGTGGTCATCGTTTCGGGGAATTCGGGGTCGATGACGATGGTGGCGCTGGACTGCGCTCTCGGGAGATTCCACATGGCAGGATGTTTTGCCACCCGGGGCGAGTTTACAAGCTCGACAGTGATCTTTCCGTAAGCTGATACGAGCGCATCCTCAGGTGTACCGTAGTCGTTTTCCCTGTGGACCGTGAAGTAGATCCCTTTCCACGATTTGCCGTCCTTTTCCAGAGCAGGATCCATCTGCTCCTCGATGATCTTGTAGCAGTCGTCGGCAATCTGGAGGATTTTCCCCCCGGCATCCACGAACAGGTAGTTCGTGCCCCATTTCCCGCTGGCGAGGTATCCCTTTTCGGCAAAGGAGTGGAGGGCTTCCTTTGCTTCATCAACGTCCTTGCAGTGCTCGGCGATGTAGCGGGGAACATAGTGGTTCATGAATCCGTCGTACTTTGGCGGCGTGACAAAGGGAAGGGTTCCCTTGTAGGATCCGACGTAGCACTCCCTGTTCTGCCACTGGGACGGGACATCAGCGCCTCCGGCAAGTCCCTTTTCGTTGACGAAGAAAGAAATGCCCGTGTCCGCGGTGCCCATTTCGCCGAAAAACTTGTAGGGCTGCCTGTCCGTTCCCTGGACGCCGGTGATCCGTTTTAGGTAGCCTGACTGGAGGTCAGGGGCTGTCTCGCGGGTCTTGTGAAAAATTATCCGGCCATTTTTCGTCGCCGGGGAAGTTACGGCAAAGGTCGTGCACCCCACGCCCTTGTACAGCAGGGCAAGATCCCTGTACCTGCCGAAGGTGAAGGCGATGTAAAGCTCCCGGTCGATGCCTGCCGTATCTGCAATTGCGTTCAGCTCATCGATCCAGTAGGAGCATCCGATCTTTTTCGAGAGATCGATGGAAAGCTTCGCGAAGCTTCTCATTTGTTCTTCCTTGCCCTCGGCCCGGGAAAGAAATGCGTTGAAAGCTTTTATGATCGATTCTTTGTTCGTCTCTCCCCAGAGTTTTCCCACTTCCGCTGCGTTTCCCTCCAGAACGAGAACCTCACCGGCAGAAGATGGGGTAACACCTGCCAAACCGATCAGAAACAGAACAACTAGTCCCCACGCAAGCAAACGCTTCATTTCAATTCCTCCTTTACTGAAATGGATCTGTACCATTTTGAAAGCCAGGGGTGACGCTGCTTTCTATTCCACGAACCTGGGAAGGTACTCTTTCTCAAGTTCCCTGAACATTTCAAAACCCACCAGATCCTTGAAATCAGAGAAGGGGGCCACGAGTTCAGTCCTTCCCTCTGCGATCCTGTCACCCTTTATGGCATCGAGATAGTCCTTGATTCCCCTTACTGCCGCAAACAGGGGACCTACTGGAATGCTGACCCTTCCCACACCGATCTCCCTGAGCCTGTCAATGGAGACCAGGGGAGTTTTTCCTCCTGAAACGGCGTCCATGAGGTTGATGCTCACGGGAGCCCTGATCTCTTTCACCGCCTGCTCGATCTGCTCTACTGAACGGGGGGCTTCGACGAAAATCAGATCTGCCCCGGCTTCTGCATAGGCATTTGCCCTGCGGATGGCTTCTTCGATTCCCGCGACAGCGATGGCATCAGTACGGGCGTTAAGGACGAAATCAGGGTCGATCTCGTCTTTTACGGCTTTGCATGCCTTGATTTTCAGCACCATTTCCTCCAGTGGAATGATCTGCTTCCCCTCGAGGTGTCCGCACCGCTTCGGGAATACCTGGTCCTCGATGTTCATTCCCGCAGCCCCTGCATTGATAAACTCCCTCGTGACGTACATGGCGTTGATGCTGTTGCCGTACCCTGTATCAGCGTCGGCCATAACCGGCACTTTTACGGCTTCAACGATATTTTTCGTGAAGTGGACCACGTCGCTGAAGCCTATGAACGCCATGTCCGGAAGCCCGAGGTAGGTTGCTGAAAGACCGAATCCGCTCACCTGAAGGGCTTTGAAGCCGGCCTGTTCTATGAGTTTTGCTGAAATGGCGTCATGAGCCCCCGGGCACACAAGTGCTTTTCTTTCGAGAATCAGGTTCTTGAGAATGGTTGTTTTTTTCATTTTTCGATCCCCTCTCCGGAGAAATTTCAGTTCTTCCCTGACCCGGCAGCCCCGTTGCCTGAGGGAATTTTTCTATCAATAATGAATGCTGTTCCGACAACGGTAAGGCCGATGAGCGAATGGGTGGTTCCCGGGAAAAGAAGAAGCATTCCGCCGATAACAAACGAGATGCATCGGACGGGGTTCAGCAGGCATTCCTTGTGGCTGAACATTCCGTAGGCTATTGAGATGGCCCCTATGAATCCTGTTATGCCGTGGCTGAGAATGCTTGTCCAAGGGGCCCTGCCGACGAGTGCAGGATTAAGGGCGAAGAAATAGGGGAGGATGAACGCAACGATCCCGAGCCGTACCGCAAAAAACCCTGTCTTGACCCAGTTTGCCTTTGCAATCCCCGCAGCCGCGACAGCCGCGGTGCATGTGGGAGGTGTCACTCCTCCGAGGATCGCCCAGTAAATAAAGAAAAGATGTGCCGCCAC
>JAAYJB010000182.1 GCA_012523155.1 Synergistaceae bacterium
AGTCGGAGTGCTCCATGTCATTGTAAAAGTGGGGTGTGAGTATGGATTCGAATCCCCGTTTCGCGAAGTCGATGGCGTGGAACCCTGCGATCTCGTCGCATGCCCGAACGCACTTCGAGCAGAGGATACACTTGTCCAGGTTGCGGACATAATATTCGTTGGCGTCCTCGAACTTCGTGATATGTTCCCCGGCGAGTTTTTCAGGCTGCACCTCATGGGTGGTTGCGTATTTTCTAAGTTTGCATTCAAAGACATCCGGGCACCCGCATTCCATGCACCTCGCCGCATCCCTCAACGTCTGTTCCTCGGTCAGCCCGGTGCTGTATTCCTCGAACGGCCTGGCAAGCCGTGCCTCTCCGCTTACGTGGGGCACATGCTCCTGGACTGTCTTCTCCACGTGGGCAAAGTCCTCGGGACCGAGGTCAGTCTGTACTATATCGTAGAAGAAGGGCTTCTTCGGTGTTCCATGGGTCAGGTAGTGATGCAGCGAATCGGCAGCCCAATGGCCGTTGCCTATTGCCTCGATCGCTATCTTCGGGCCCGATTGCTGGTCTCCGCAGACGAATACTCCGGGAAGGAGGGTATCATAATCTGGTCCCACCTTCATCCTCCGGCCGTCGTGAAGCTCCGAAGGAACTCCCGAGAAGTCGATAGCCTGCCCTACGGCTGCGATCACCATGTCTACCTCAAGCACGAATGTATCGCCTGTGGGAACAGGGCTCCGCCTTCCCGACGCGTCGGGTTCTCCGAGCTCCATCCGTTCGCAGACCATCCGCTCCACCTTGCCGTTTCCCTCGATGGACTTCGGGGCTGCGAGATAGATGAAATTCACACCTTCTTCAGTGGCTTCTTCTATTTCGATGTCGTCGGCCGGCATCTCCTCGCGGCTTCTCCTGTAGAGCACCGACACCTCTTCCGCACCCAGTCTCCTGGCCGAGCGGCAGGCGTCCATGGCGGTGTTGCCTCCGCCCACGACAGCCACCCGTCTCCCCACTTTTACATCGGGATCGGTCTTTACATCATAGAGGAAGTAGATCCCTCCGAGAACTCCCTCGAGGTCTTCACCGGGTACCCTCATGGGTGATGATTTCCAGCATCCCATGGCCAGGATCACCCCGTCGAATTCTTTTCTCAGTTCGTCGAGGGCAATATTCTTTCCCAGGGTCATGCCGGTCCTTACTTCCACCCCGTGGGCAAGGAGCCAGTCGATCTCCTTCTGCAGAACCGCCTGGGGAAGACGGTAGTCAGGGATGCCGTAGCGCATCATGCCGCCGAGAAGGGCTTCCTTCTCGAAGATGACGGGCCGGTACCCCATGAGACGCAGGTAATATGCCGCAGAGATCCCCGCAGGGCCTCCTCCCACTACCGCCACCCGTTTTCCGTTTTCCTCGATCTCCGGGATGAAACCGGGGTAGTCGTTCTTCAATGCCCAATCACCAACGAAGCGTTTGATCTCCTTTATGGAGACGGGGGCTTCGTCCACGAAGTTCCTGCGGCACTTTTTCTCGCAGGGGGCGGGGCAGACCCTGCCGATGCATGCGGGAAGGGTGACGTGGTGATGGAGCACGTCAAGGGATTCCTGGTATTTCCCCTGGGCGGCAAGGTTGATGTAGGCCTGGACGTTTCCGTTCGCAGGGCAGGTGAGGGTGCAGGGTGGCCTGCAGTCGCCGACGTGGTCCGAAAGCAGCAGTTCAAGGGCTGTGCGGCGGGCGCTTATTGCCCTCTCCGTCTCTGTCCTTATGATCATACCCGGGGCGATGGTGTTCGCACATGCCCGGAGCAATGTTTTGGCTCCCTCCACCTCCACGAGGCAGACGGAGCACCCGCCGTGAAGGCTCAGGTGCGGGTCGTAGCAGAGCGTGGGGATCTCCACGCCGCATTCTGTGCACAGGTCGAGGATCCTCTGGCCCTCGTACCCGTAGACGGTTTTTCCGTTGAGCGTAACTTTTATGTTTTTCTTCATGGCAGCTCGAAATCCTCCCGAAAGGTTATTCCACCGAAATGGCACCCACGGGGCAGACGCTCTTGCACGTACCGCACCGGATGCATTTCTCGTCGTCGATGACGTGGGGTTTCTTCACTTCTCCAGCAATGCAGGAAACGGGACAGTTCCGGGCGCATTTTGTGCAGCCGATGCAGGCGGCCGGGTCGATGACGTAGTGGATGAGGCTCGTGCACACCTTGGCGGGGCATTTTTTGTCCCTGATATGGGCCTCGTACTCGTCCCGGAAATACTTCAGCGTGGTGAGCACCGGATTGGGGGCGGTCCCCCCGAGTGCGCAGAGTGAACCTTCCTTTACCTGGTGAGCGAGTGCGAGCAGTTTGTCCAAGTCTTCCATGACTCCCTTGCCCTCGATGATCCGCTCCAGGATCTCGAGCATTCTCTTGGTTCCGATCCGGCAGAATGGGCACTTCCCGCAGGACTCCTTCTGGACAAAGGAAAGGAAGAATCTTGCCACGTCCACCATGCAGGTCGTTTCATCCATGACCACGAGGCCTCCGGAACCCATGATGGCGCCCATGGCAGTGAGACTTTCGTAGCTCACCGGGGTGTCCAGGTGATCTTCCGTGAGGCAGCCGCCGCTTGGGCCGCCGATCTGGACCGCCTTGAACTTCCTGTCTTCAAGGATCCCGCCGCCGATCTCGAAGATGATCTCCCGAAGGGTGATACCCATGGGAACTTCCACAAGGCCTGTGTGCTTCACCTTTCCCGTGAGGGCGAACACCTTGGTCCCCTTGGACTTCTCCGTCCCCATGGTTGCGTACCACGCCCCGCCGTTGCTTATGATCTGCGGTACATTGGCCCACGTCTCCACGTTGTTGATGTTCGTGGGGCATCCCCAGAGCCCGGAGTTTGCCGGAAACGGCGGGCGGGGACGGGGCATGCCCCTGCGTCCCTCTATGGACGCCATAAGGGCAGTCTCCTCGCCGCAGACGAAAGCCCCGGCGCCCTCCTTGATGTGGATCGTTAACGAAAAGCCGCTGTCCATGATGTTCTCTCCCAGAAGACCGTATTCCTCAGCCTGAGCCATGGCGGTCTTCAACCGCTGGATCGCCAGGGGGTATTCAGCCCTGCAGTAGATGTACCCCTCGTCGGCCCCCATGGCGTAGGCGCCAAGGGACATCCCCTCGATGACGCTGTGAGGATCCCCCTCGAGGATGGACCTGTCCATGAACGCTCCGGGATCTCCCTCGTCAGCGTTGCAGATGACGTATTTCTTGTCGCCTTTCGCGGAGGCGCAGAAGCTCCACTTGAGGCCAGTGGGGAATCCGCCGCCCCCACGGCCCCGGAGGCTTGAAGCCTTCACCTCATCAATGACCTGTGCGGGCGTCATGGAGGTGAGGGCTTTGCCCAGGGCTTCGTAACCACCCCTGGCGATGTATTCTTCTATATTGTCCGGATTGATGTAGCCGCAGTTCTTCAGGGCTATACGCTTCTGTTTGCGGTAGAAGGGAATTTCGCTGTACCGGGGTATGACGGGTTTTTCCTCATCGAGAGCGTACATAAGCCTCTGCACGGGGCGTCCCTTGTAGATGTGCTCTTCCACGATCTCCGGTACATCGCCCTTGCTGACATGGCTGTAAAACGTTCCCTCGGGGTACACCACCACGATGGGTCCCATTTCGCACAT
>JAAYJB010000183.1 GCA_012523155.1 Synergistaceae bacterium
GCCGAAGTTCCCCGAGCCGGCCAAGGAGAGCTGTTCTGAGATCAGGATCAAGGCCGGGAAATAAGCTGTCGGTCATTTCGACCAGACTCCTGCCCTTCAGCTGCCGGAAGTCGGAAAGTTCCATGGGGCCTCCGGGGAGATCCTTCACTCCGTCGCAGTCGTAAAGATCGGTCATGGCAGCGATGCAACCTGTGAGCACGGAGGGCAGCTTTCCGAAAAGCCTGAAATAGTCTTCCAGTGTAGGGCGGAGGCGTGTGTTGCTTTTTGCTATGGAGTTCAGGGCGATCGACCGGAACGCATGTTCCAGGGCGGGATTCCTGAACCTCTCCAGGACATCGTCGCCGTACTTGTGCGCATCCGAGTCATCCGAGAAGGCGGGGACGATTTCGTCGTGGACCAGGCTGCTGAGCATGGCGGTAAATCGCTCGTCTTCCACGAAATCCTTCACGTACTCCACTCCGGCGAGGAGGGCAACGGGAGTTGATGCAGTGTGCACACCGTTGAGTATCCTGACTTTCCTGTTCCGGAAAAACGCGAGCCTGTCGTCGGTCAACACAACATTGAGCCCCGCCTTGTGAAACGGAAGCACTTCAAGAATCGACCTGTCTCCCTGGAGGACAAACAGGTGAAACAATTCACCTGCAGTCACATGAAAATCTTCGCGGCCGATCCTCCGGAAAATCTCACCTGATTCCTTTCGGGGAAAACCCGGCACGATCCGGTCAACAAGAGTGTCGTAAAAGGTGCATGATTCAAGGTAATCGAAAAAAACCCCGCCGTAGTTCCACAATTTTCCGTATTTTTCCAGGCACTCCCGAAGATTTTTCCCGTTGTTTTCGATAAGTTCCAGGGGAAGAATAAAAAGGGGAGGGAGCCCCTTCGCGGCCCTCTTTTGAAGCATCTCCGCGAGGAAAGAGGGATAATTATGGGGTTCCGCCCGGTTCTCGAAGAAAATTCCCGCCTCTGTCGTGTTGGACGTTATTATCCTGAGTTCAGGTGATAGAGCGGCTTCGATCATGGCCTGCCTTCCTTCGGGAGTAAACGGGTTCGCACCTCCTGCAATTACCGTTACGGTGTCGAGGGATTCCCTGTACTCCCCGTCCCGGTATCCCCGGAGCAGCACGTGATACTCCCCCTGCTTCACGATATCGTCGACCCGTCCTTCCGGAAGGGGCTGGACAAGAAATACACTGTGCTTCACCCCTGCTTTTTCCCCTATTTTCTGGAGCATCCAGTCGAAAAACGCCCTGATAAAGTTCCCTTCGCCGAACTGCAGCACTGTATAGCCCATTTTCCCCCTCCTTCCAGAAAGTCCGCTTTTACAGGGTCACTCCGTCCCTGAAGATGGCTATCTCACCTATGCGGTTTTCCTCGTTCCTGGTCTGTCTGCCTGAGGCGATACCGGTCATGAAAGCAATAAGGGAACGCGCCGCATCTTTCCTGTCGGCTCCTGAAAGCAAAGGACCGGCATCGAAATCGATCCATCCCGGTTTGCGCTGAAAAAGATTCGTGTTGGATGAAATCTTTACCGTGGGAACGACCGTGGCATAGGGGTTGCCCCGCCCGGTGGTGAAAAGAATGATCTGGGCACCGCTTGCAGCCATGGCACTTGTGGAGATAAGGTCATTCCCGGGACCGAAAAGGACAGACACGCCTCTCCTCCGGGCCTGGGCGCCCATTGAGAGGACATCGTTCACGGGAGACGAACCGCACTTGTTCACCGCTCCCAGGGATTTTTCCTCAAGGGTGGTTATGCCCCCCTCTTTGTTCCCGGGAGACGGGTTTTCATAGACCGGCTGGTTGTGGGAATCATAATAGTGCCTGAACCATCCGATGGTATCTTTGAACGCCGTGAACACGTCCCTGTCAGAAATCCGCGAGGCGATCACGTGCTCAGCTCCGAACATCTCTGGTATTTCAGTCGCCACGACCCTTCCGCCCCAGCCGCAGATCATATCCGCGGCCTCACCCACAAGGGGATTGGCGGAAAGTCCGGAGAAACCGTCGCTTCCCCCGCATTTGACCCCTACAGTTACTTCAGAAAGGGGAAAAGGGGTCCGTTCTTTCGGGGCATCTTCAGCCAGCTCATCCAGGTACGAATACAGCTGTTCCCGGTCATCGTCAACTTCCTGCAGCGAGAAGAAACGGGCTTTTTGAAGATCCGACAGCCTTGTTTCCATAAAAACTCTCTGGAGGTTCTCACAACCAAGCCCCACGAGGACGACCCCGGCGGCACAGGGATTTCTTGCCAGTCCCTCGAGCACCGCCGCAGTGCGGTCAAGATCTTCGCCGAGCTGGGAACACCCGTACGGGTGGGAAAGGACACGGATCCTCTCGATCCACGGGGGAAGAGAGTACGCCTCCGCTAGAAATTTCACGTAATCATTGACGCATCCCACCATGGGGATTATCCAGAGTTCATTCCTGATCCCCGGTGCTCCCTGCTTCCGCGCATACCCCGAAAACACGGGAACAGGACCTGAAGGTTCCTGAAAGGAAGTCTCCGATGGATTCCAGTCCAGTTCCCACTCGGCGCTGAGCGATGACTCCACATTATGCACATGAACCATCGCTCCTGCTGCTATATCCTGCGAGGCCCTGCCCATGGCGAAGCCGTACTTGATCACGTCCGTACCCTTTCTGATACTTTTTGCCGCAGCCTTGTGCCCCGCCGGGATATCTTCCTTCAGAACGATACCGGTTCCGGAAAGGACTTGTCCCACCCTTCCTCCCTCCGGCAGAACTACAACGCTGTCCTCCGGCTTGAGCAGAATGTATCCGGCCTCATTGTCAGCTCCCTGTTCCTTCAAGAGCACCCCCCCTATTTTTATATTATTCAGTCGGTTTTCAAAAATCACTTTTCCCCTACGATAATTGAGAACTGAGAAAAGTCAAGGACATAACTCCACTTCTGCACACCGGACATCTTTACAGCATATCCTACTCCTTCTCAAGACTCCTGAAAAAACCAAACGCGAGCGGCAGGCAGCTCAGGAAGGTCAGCGCATCGGCAAGCGGCTGAGTTATCTGGACTCCGGTCAGCCCGATGAATCCCGGCAACGTCAAAATCAGCGGAAGGAAAAAGATCCCCTGCCGCGCGAGGGAGAGTACCGTTGCCGTCCATGATCTGCCAATAGACTGGAAGGTCATGTTGCAGACAACACCCAGAGGGATCAGCGGCATGGCGAGACACATCGCCCGCAACGCCACAACGCCTATATTCACAACATCGGCATCGGTCTCTATGAAGAGCCTGATCAGGACAGGAGCAGCCATGAACGCAGCAATTCCGGAGATCGTCATCATGACGGACGTCACTTTCAGCGTAAACATAAACGCCGCTTTTACCCGGTCGAAGCGCCCCGCACCGTAGTTATACCCGGCAACAGGCATGTATCCCTGTCCTATTCCAAGATTAATGACGAATACGAACATAAAGAGCCTTCCGACAATGGACATGGCGGCCACTGCGGCGTCGCCGTATACAGCTGCGCTTACATTGAGGGCTATTGTCGCGGCGCTGGCCAGGGCCTGCCTGCAAAAAGAGGGGAAACCGTTTTTAAAAATTTTAAGATAGGTCCCGAGGCTTCTTGAAATAGCCGCAGTATCGAGGAGGACAATAGTCTTTCCCCTGAGAAACCACGAGAGAAGGATGCAAAAACCGACGCACTGGCTGATTGCCGTCGCAACGGCAGCACCGGCGATACCCATATCGAGCCCGAAAATGAACAGGGGATCAAGCAGCAGGTTTAGAAGTCCGCCGGTCGTCAGTCCGACCATGGCAAACCGTGCCTTCCCTTCAGCCCTGAGGATGTTATTCAGCAGGAATGAAACAGACATGACAGGCGCCGCGTACAGGATGTACCCAGCGTAATCCCTGGCGTAGGGCAGAATTGTCTCTGTTGCCCCGAGAAGCCGCATCAGATCGTCTATAAAGAGAAGTCCGAAAACGGTGAGAAACATTCCGAAGGTGACCGCCGCCAGGAAACCGCTCGCGGCGACAGTATTCGCTTCGTCAGCCCTCTGTGCGCCAAGCAGCCGCGAAATCCGCGTGCCTGAACCCATACCGATGGTAAAACCCACTGCCTGGATTATAGCCATCAGGGAAAAAACGATACCAACAGCACCCGAGGCACTGGTCCCGAGCTTCGAGACAAAATAGGTATCTCCTATATTGTAAACAGCCGTCACCAGCATGCTGATCAAGGTCGGCACAGCAAGTGAAACGATCAGCCTGCCTACCGGCGTCTGTGTCATCCTGACGTATTGCGTGCCGCTTTTATCCATTCATTGAACGGGCTCTTCTTTCTGTTTTCTTTTCAAAAAAAAAGCCCCGGAAATGTTTTCCCCGGGGCACAGGGAGCTGGGAACGCATTTCGGGTTCTCTGCCTCCATTTATTCCAGGGCCTGTCCTGTTCACTTCCGGAGCTTCGATATATCGACAGCAATAAAGGAGAGGTTGTGGGCGTGATCGCACACTCTTTCAAGGTTGCTCAGGATGTCGATAAATATGACTCCTCCCTGTGGAGTGCATTCTCCCCTGTTGAGCCGCATGATGTGATTTTTTCTCAGCGTTTTTTCCTTGCGGTCCACCTCGTCCTCGATACGGTCTACTTCCTTCGCCTTCAGCACGTTCTCTTCCTCGAGGGATTCAAAACTCAATCGCACCGCATCCTCCACAGTATCGAACATGTCTCTGAACTCTTCCTTTGCAAGAGAGGAAAATTCCACACCATGATCAAGCTTGTATTCATACAGCTCGATGAGGTTCGTTGCATGGTCTCCGATCCTCTCTATATCCCCCACTCCGTTCACGTAAGCACCGAGAACGGTAGAAAGGTCGCTGGACAAGCCGTTTTGCCAGATTTCAGAGGCGTACGAGGTAATAGCCCTGTTGATCTCGTTGACGCCCTTCTCCGTCTGGGTCACCTCGTTGATCATCTTCGAGCTGTTTTCTTCAAAAGCCGTCTGGACATCCCGAAGCATGGAACGGGCGAGCATTCCCATGTGGACCATCTCTTTTTTTACGGCATCAACGGCTGCAGCGGGAGACGCATTGATGAGCTTCATATCCAGATACATGGGGCCTGTAACTACATGCTCACCCCTGTCGGGGACAATTTTCCGGATAAACCACACAAAAACGGAGACAAAGGGGAGAAACATGAGTGTATTCGTAACGTTGAAAATAGTATGTGCGTTGGCTATCTGCCGGCTTATATCTCCCGATGTGGCAACAACCGCCTGCTTGAAGAGAGGAAGCGCCGCAAGAAAAATACATGCGCCGATCACGTTGAAAAGGACGTGAGCAGTAGCAGCCTGCTTGGCGGAACGGTTCGAGCCCATTGAAGCAAGGACCGCCGTAATGGTGGTGCCGATGTTGTCACCAAGAAGGATCGGTATGGCGGCGTCCAGGGAGAGAAGCCCCTGGGATGCCATGGCCATTGTGAGCCCTATGGTGGCGGAGCTCGCCTGCACCAGCATGGTTACCGCGGTACCCACGAAAAGGCCAAGGAAAGGGTTGGAACTGAACGCCAGAAAAAGGTCCTTTCTGTCTCTGAGGAAAACCATGGATCCTTCCATGGTCTGCATCCCCAGAAAGAGGAGACCGAATCCCACAAGGCCGTTCCCCATATACCGCAGCCTCTTCGTTCTGCCGAAAAGGACCAGCAGTACTCCAAATCCGAGGATCGGTAGGGAGAAATCCTTGATTTTGAATGCGACGATCTGGGCAATGACAGTCGTTCCTATATTTGCCCCCATGATGACCCCGACCGCCTGCTTCAGGCTCATCAGTCCCGCATGGACAAAGCTCACCGTCATTACCGTTGTACCGCTGCTGCTCTGAATGAGCATGGCAACCAGGGCCCCTACAAATACACCCCGTATAGGGGTCTTGGTAAGCGATCCGATGAGCTGCCGCATCCTGTCGCCGGCAAGATACTGAAGAGCCTCGCTCATCAGCTTGATGCCGAAAAGGAAAAGCCCCACACCGCCAAGAATCTGAAACGCACTGCCCCAAGTCAAATCAGCATCCCCCGCTTCTTTTCAGTTTGCTTTTTGCGTCTGCAGGAAGACGGGGCCCCGGCCGAAAGTACAGTGAGGCCCCGTGATCTCACTCGCCTTTTTTCATTTTTTCAAGCTCTTCCGGTGTGAGCAGTTCGTCCTCTTCATCAGGGAGAAAATCCCTTTCGCGTTTCGCGATCTCCGTGGCGAGGAAATCTTCTTCATCGAAGTGGATCTTTTCGTCCTCCATGAAGCATCCTCCCTTTCCATTCACCCTGTTCAGGGATGTTTTTCAGCTTTCCCCGGAAAACTCCTCCCCGAGCCTGTAAAGAGTGACGTTTTTCCCCGGGGCCCCTCTGGCCTTTTTCAGGAATAAGAGGACCGACTCGAAAGGAAGGTCGTCATCTGCAGCTGCCAGGGCTACTTGATCACCGATGTGCAACCAGAATGCGTCCTCCCTTTTCCTGGAAACAAAAGGATCCCGTGCCTGCAGTCTGTAGACTGGAGTCCTCCCGGGTACTGGATCATCATCTCCGACAACTACCCTGTATTCAGCCAACCGGACACCCCCTTCCCTTTCAGCCAGTATCTTACCATGATTTCCCTCTCCCTTTTGTGGTACTATAAAATGTGGAAAACACAGTTCCAGTTACCTGAGAGGAGAAAGCCCACTGGATTTTTTTTCATTCTATCCCTGGCAGGTCAAAGCATACCGGGACATTCGCGGAAAAGACGCGGTCCTTTCGGCACCCACCGGGTCCGGGAAGACACTTGTTGCATATCTTTGGGCAGGCATCCTGGACGAAACGGGGCAGATCCGGCGTCCTGAAGGAGGAAGGATCCTCTTCACGGCTCCCATTAAGGCCCTGAGCAACGAACGCTACCTCGACCTCAGAAAGATGGGGCTCGACGTGGGAATCGAGACGGGAGACTTCAAAAAAAACGAAGGAGCATCCATCATCTGCTGCACCCAGGAGATCTACTCCCTGAAATATGCCTGCATTCCCGGCCAAAAACTGATCGTGGACGAATTTCACTATATCTTCGACGACCCGGACCGCGCAAGGGCCTACATCGACGGGATCCGGGACACAATGGGATCAACATCGATCCTCGTCATGTCCGCCACCCTTGGAGGTGCGTCATCGGTGAGGGATTATCTTCAGAGGGTAACCGGCCGAGACTTTTATCTCCATGAAAACACCCGCAGGGAAACGAAGCTCATCTATACACCTGATAAACCTGCACGGATAGACGGACTGAAGGATGCACTCGTATTCCTTTTCTCCCAGAAAGGAGCCGTTGAACTCGCCTTTATGGCATCAAAATACCGAAAACACATTGTAAAGGATAAACGGACCCGCCTGAACGAACTTGCCTCCATCCTGGAAGTCCAGAAAATCCAGCCCCCCCTGTTCAAGGGTGTGGGAATCTACCACGGGGGAATGCTTCCCAAGGAAAAGCTCCTCGTGGAGTCCGCCTTCAGGGAACGCATCCTTGACGTGGTATGCGGTACCAATGCGCTGGCCCTTGGAGTCAATCTTCCGGCCCAGACAGCAGTTTTCGCCCAGCTCGTACACTACCACTCCGACCGCCCCATATCCAAAAACGAATTCTCCCAGATGGCCGGCCGGGCGGGAAGGAAAGGACTCTTTGACCCGGGCTACGTCACATGGCTTTATAATTCCCCTTTCGAGAGAAGGGGCTTTTCCACCGGGAAAATTTTCACCGGACTTGTGGCCGCTGAACCGGAAAGGGCATCAGTCACACTCAGGCCTGCCTTCGGGAGGCTTCTCCGCAAAGAGGTGCTTCCCGAGGTCGATGCAGAGTATATTGCCGAGTTCTCATGGCCTCCGGGCGATCCACGCCTAATGGAACACATTCTCAGGTCAGGGCTCAACCGGATCGACCGCGCACTGAGGAAAATGGTGGGAGGACATGAAAAGAAACGTTTCAGGAAGATGCTCGCGTCCCTGTGGTACGAAGAGATGGACATCGATGAAAACCTTGAGATGGCATTCCTTTTCTTCTCGGAGGATATGCCGAACGCCCTTATGGCAGCCCAGGTCATCCTTCCCTTCGAGCGAAACTACCTGCAGGCACTGCTGAAAGTCAAGAGGTATGCAAACCGCCTTCCGAAAGGGTATGCTTTCAGGGCAATAAAAGAGCTGAACTCGGTGGTGGATGAAATCGATCCCACAATATACGGCTTCGAGGAGAAGATCGGAGAGATCGAAAGCTCAGCCTGATGACCGGGATGCGGGCTTTTACTCCGAGGCAGCTCCTCTTTCTGTCGCGTATTCTCTTCGCTGCAGAAGGTTCAGAAAAAACCGGGAGATTTCATTTTTCCTGAAAGTGAGAGTTTCCGAGGGAGAAACAGGGGGGCTCAGCAGATACCCCTGGATTCCGTCACATCCGTTGATCAGCAGAAAATCTAGTTGCTCCGCCGATTCCACACCTTCAGCAATAATTTCCATTCCGAGAGCCTTACCTAGACCAATTATTGCCCTGGTGATTGCTGCATCGCTCCTGTCAGCATACACACCGTCAATGAAACTCTTGTCGATTTTCAGCACGTCAATGGGAAGGCGCTTGAGATAATTCAGGGAAGAGTACCCCGTGCCGAAGTCGTCCACGTACACCTTCATTCCCAGTTCTTTCAAGCCGGAAAGAATTTCAACCGAACCGGCAATATTCTCCATCAGTCCCGATTCAGTTATTTCGACTCCAACTAGTGAGGCGTCAACCGAATACTCATCAAGAGCTTTGCGGATCATGGGCAGCAGATCACTGTGGTGAAGCTGTTTTGCCGAAAGGTTCACGGCAACTTCTCCAGGGAGAAAGCCCTCATCCCTCCATGCTGCGATCTGCCTGCACACCTCAAGGAAGACCCATTCACCGAGTGGAAGGATAAGTCCGATTTCTTCAGCAACAGGTATGAACTCCCAGGGAGAAACCAGTCTCTCCGGGGTCTTCCACCTCAGGAGGGCTTCGAAGCCTTCCACCCGCCTCTTTGCAAGGCTGAACTTTGGCTGGTACACAAGGCTGAACTCTTTATTTTCCAGGCCCCTTCTCAGTGAATTTTCGAGGGTGAGCCGTGACGACACCATGTCACTGAGCTCTTCAGTGTAAAATCTCAAGGAACTGATCCCGTACTCCTTTGCCTTGTGCATGGCGAGGTCCGCTTTTTTGAGAAGAGTTTCGGCTTTATTTCCGTCCTCGGGGAAGATGGCCGCGCCGAGGCTTGCACTCAGGAAAAGCCTGTTCCCTCCGGCGTTCACGGGCTCATCCAGTATATGGATGAGTTTTTCCGCCCGGGAAGCGACTTCCTCCACGGTTTTTACGTCTGAAAGCAGAATGTGGAAATCATCTCCCCCGATACGGGAAATCTTCTCCCTGCTGCCGAGATGACCCGCCAGCCTTTTCCCCACTTCCTGGAGAACAGCGTCTCCTGCAGGATGCCCCAGTGAATCGTTGATGATCTTGAAACGGTTGATGTCGAGCACAAGGATTGCCAATCGACCCCCTGTCTGCTTCAGCCGGCTCAGTTCATCTCTTACCCGTCCGTAAAAAACTGAACGGCTCGAAAGGCCAGTGAGTTGGTCGTAATTCGACTGCATTTCTATCTGGGCATCCTTGAAACGTACCTCGGACAGGTCGTTGAAAACAGAGATATAGTCAGTCACGTTGCCGTTTTCGTCATAGACTGCGGTGCAGGAAAGCCATTCCGGGTATACTTCACCGTTTTTCCGCCGGTTCCAGATCTCCCCTTCCCATTTCCCCTCGGTTTTCAGGGATTCCCAGAATTTCCGGTAGAATTCAGCGGGCTGCCTGTCCGATTTGAGGATCCTGGGATTTTCTCCGACGGCCTCCTCCGGCTCATACCCTGTTATGACCGTAAAGGCAGGATTTACCAGTTTAATGGTTCCCTCGGGATCAGTTACCACGATCCCTTCCACTGCATGGGAGAAAACGGAGGAAATGATCTGAAGTGCTCTTTTGACCTTTTCAGCGGGGGCCCCTTCGCAATTCAAAATGGATTCGTACAGAAGGCAGTTCTCCCCGTTTTTTTCGCTCCCATTCATTTCTTCGCTCCCTTTTTTCCCTCCAGTACTATCTCCGCGACATCGTCCGCTGCCGTCGGAAAGGCTATGGCCGCGGCGGCTTGTTCCATGGACACGAGAATTGAACGGTTCCTGAAAAAACCGGAAATAAGCCGCTCCACATCAGAGGCTGTGCTCGCCAGTATACCGGCGCCTTTTTCCTGGAGATAGGCCGAATTGTTCGTCTCCTGCTTCGGGATGGGGTTGACCAGAACCATGGGGATAGCCGCGCAGAGAGCTTCGCTTACCGTAAGGCCTCCGGGCTTGGTGATGAGGACAGATGCCTCGGACATGAGGACCTCCAGGTTGTTCACGAAGCCGAGGATCCTCAGGGAAAGAGTTTCCCCGAAAACGGCATTTTCAAGGTCAGCCAGGAGATCCCTGTTCCTTCCGGTCACCACGGTCACATCAAGGGGAAGACCTGTCCTGGAAAGGGACGCAAGAATTTCGAGGGCAAGGGCGTTGGGGATGCTGCTGGCGACGAAAAGAACGGAGAGTTTCTTTTCTTGGAAATTTCTTCCTTTTTTCTCCAGAACTGAATATTTTTTAGAAACCGGGATACCGGTCATCGCTATTTTTTCCGAAGGAACACCCAGTTCCAGAAGTCCACTGAGGACACGGTCACCGGATATGAAATATTTATCCACGCTGTCCTTGACCCACATCCGCCTGAGTCCGAAATCAGTGATCACGGTGTATATCTCACCCCTGTACAGGCCTTCCTCCTTCATGCGGGAGAGAACGTTCAAGGGGAAATAATGAGTGCAGATGCACTTTTTGGGCTCATTTTCAGCAATATAGCGCATAAACTTCTTCACGTTTTCCGTGGATATCTTCTCGAAAAGCCTGAGGGCGACGCTTGCTTCCCTGTTCTTGTCGGTGAGCTCGTACATGATCCGGCAGGCCAGATGTGAATGTTCGCTGACGAACGCATAGACATCACTATATGACCATTTGAAAAGGTCACTCGAAAAATCGAGAATATCCATAATAACATTCGGAACCGCCCTGTGGTCGAAGGACTCCCTAAGTGCCCTCGCAGCCATTCTGTGACCGTTGCCTGCACTGACATAAACAATATGAACGGGACGCACGGAGTTCCCCTCCTGTACTTTCCGGACTCAACCGGGAGCGCTTCAAAAAAGATCGGAAGAGCGCTCCCGGTTTGGTTTTGCGTGCTTCTATTTTTATTGTACCCTATTCGGAATGGAAAGGGGGGGAATCTCTTTATTTTTCCTCCATTGGAAGGACAATTCCGCCCTGGGGAATTATATAAGAAGTGAATCCGGAACCGTATTTTTCTCTGAGCCCCGGGAGTATTTCATCGACAGACTCGATTTTTTCGCAGAACATGAGCGCGCTGTCCTCCCTGCCCGATTTTGAATAGAGCTTGATCGTGCACTCTTTCGCCAGTTTTGCAAGATAATACAGCTTGTGGGCTCCGAACCGGAAGTCCGCTTCGAAAGCCGAGATTGCGCCGTCCATGCCAAGACGACGTTTTGCCCACTCCTCGAAGACCTTGTGACCGTACCCTTCCGCCAGTTCAGCGAAGAAGACCATGGTCCCCCCCGGACGGACGGCCCTCGAGGCCATGTAGAGGGCCTTGTGGGCCTGGTACATGTTGATGTCCTTGGGGAACCCTCCGGCGGAAAGGAAGACGACATCAGCTTTTCTGCTGATTGGAGCAAAGTTGTACTGCCTGAATGTCTTTATCCCTTCCCTCCAGGCGTCATGCCAGTGACC
>JAAYJB010000184.1 GCA_012523155.1 Synergistaceae bacterium
CCCTTCCGGCGCGTTTCTTGACAGGCCGGCGGGGACGTCCCATTATTGATCCCGGGAAAGCATATTCTGCGGACAGGTGAGGGCGTCCCATGATAGACATGGAAGAGTTCCGGAAAAAGATAGTCCACGAACAGGTAGTCCCGAAGCGGGATGCGGTGTACACTCCCTTTCCGGCCAGGATGATGCCCGGGGTGCGCGCTTTCCTGGAGCGCATGGGTATTTCCATGCTCTACTCCCACCAGGGTGAGATGTTCGACCGGGTGCTGGACGGGGAAAACGTTGTCATAACAACATCAACGGCGAGCGGAAAGACCCTGGGGTTTCTGCTCCCCGTGGTGCAGGAGATCCTTACCGCACCCACGACAAGGGCTCTCTTCCTGTACCCCACAAAGGCGCTTGCGAGCGACCAGTTCCGGGCACTGGGACCCCTTCTGGAGTTCTTCGGGAAATCCCGTCTCCAGGCGGGGATCTACGACGGGGATACCCCTCCATCAGAGAGGGGCCGCATCCGGGGAAGCGCGAACATCATCCTCACAAATCCGGAGATGCTCAACGCCACGTTTCTGCCCAACCACAACAGCTACGGCTTCAACTTCCTCTTCGCCAACCTGAAGTACATCGTGGTGGACGAGCTTCACTCCTACAGGGGAGCTTTCGGCTCCCATCTCGCCAACGTGATGAAGCGGCTCGGGAGGATCTGCTGCTATTACGGGTCCTCGCCCCGTTTCCTGTGCAGTTCCGCGACGATCGCAAATCCGGCGGAACTTGCCGAAAAGATCTGCGGGTGTTCCTTTTCCACCATAGAAATGGACGGTTCCCCGTCTCCTGAAAAACGGTATTACCTGTGGCAGCCCCCCATGGCGGGGAAGGGTGATTTCCGTATTTCCCCGGCCCGGGAGGCCCCGGGGCTTATTGCGAAACTGGCTCTCGGGAAAACTCCGTTTTTGGCATTCTGCAAATCCCGCAACGCCGTGGAGGTAGTGCTGAAGGAGTCCCGGGACAGGCTGAAGGATGCCTCCCGTGATCAGGGAGCAGCGGACATCTCTTCGCTGATTGCCGGCTATCGTGGTGGGTACAGGCCCATGGAACGGAGGGCCATCGAAGAAAAAATGGCTGCAGGAGAGCTTCGGGGACTGGTGGCCACCAACGTGCTGGAACTGGGCATCGATATCGGAAGGCTTGACGCCGCGGTGCTCGTGGGTTTTCCGGGGACGAGGGCGTCCTTCTGGCAGCAGGCCGGACGTGCGGGGCGAAAGGGCAGGGGCGCCGCAGTTTTCCTGCTGCTGGACAACCTGCCCATGGACCAGTACTTGGCCATCGACCCCGGATGGCTGTTCTCCGGCGGGAGCGAGCATGCGGTGGCGGATCCTGACAACCTGTTCATCCAGCTCGCCCATGTCCGTGCTGCTGCGGCGGAACTCCCCCTGTCCCCCGACGATGCTGCCCTCTTTCCCGACCTCGGTGAGATCGTGCCGGTCCTTCTTCCCATGAAGGAGCTCCGGAAGGAAAGCGGCAGGTTTTTCTGGTCGGGAGGGCCTTACCCCGCCGGCGACATCAGCCTGCGCAACATGGACAAGATCCGCTACCGGCTGAAGAATTCGGCCGACGGATCTCTCATTACTGAAATGGACGAGCTCCAGGCTTTCCGGGAGATATACGGAGGCGCCATTTATCTGCACGAGGGGCTGCAGTATCTCGTGGAGCGCCTGGACCTGCAGGGCAGGGAAGCCCTGGCGAGGCCCGCGGAGGAGAATTACTACACCGTCTCCTGTGATATGACAGAGGTCCACAAGATCCGGGACAGGGAAAGGGATCCGCTGGGAAGGACTTTCTGCGGCTTCGGAGACGTCCGCGTGGCCTATACCACGGTGGGTTTCCGCCGCCAGCAGTTTCACAACCACCAGAACCTGGGGATGGAAATGCTCGACCAGCCGCTGGCCAAATCATTCGAGACGGAGGGATTCTGGATCGCCCTTCCCGATGAAGTCCGGAGGCTGTTCCTTTCCCTCGGCCCCCGCAGCGACGGGTTAGCGGCCCAGTTCCGGAAGACCTACGCCGAGGGGCTTGCCTTCACCCTGCTGAACTCGGCGATGAGAATGACCATGACCACAACCGAAGACATGAGCGGAGCCCTCCTTGCCGATGATGCGGGGCAGGAGGCGGGTCTGTCGGTCTGCATCTTCGACATGTACTCAGGAGGGCTTGGGTTCGCGAACAGGGGGTATGAGCTCATCCCGCGCATCATAGGAAACGCCGTCCGGATGGTGGAGGGATGCCCGTGCAGCGGAGGATGCTCGGCGTGCGTGGGAGACTTCCGACTCGACAAGCGGATAGTTCTCTGGGGGCTGAAGAGCATGTACGGTAAAATTTCCCTTCCGGAGAACATCCGGGCTCTGCCGCCCGGTTCTGCGCCGGCCGGGAAACGGTTCAGCCTGGAGACCCTTCCGGAACAGTGGAGCGAATTTGTGGACCATCTCCTCTCCTCGGGAGAATACCTCTCCCGCTTCCTGGCGGCTGTGCCGAAGGTCCGGAAGGATGGAAACACTCTTGTCCTTGAGGTTCCCGGCGAATTCTTCCGGGACTGGCTGACGGAGGGGGGCAACGGGGAGAAGCTGACCGGGCTTCTGCAGCGCTACGCGGTTCTTCCTTCGGGCTTCACAGTACGGTTTGAATGGCCGG
>JAAYJB010000185.1 GCA_012523155.1 Synergistaceae bacterium
ATGGCGTTCATACGCCCTGCCGCGTTTTGAACGTTGGTAGAATAAATCATTACCGTGATCTCCTCCACCCCGGCCTCTCCCAAACCTTTCGCAGCCATCGCGCCGAGACTTCCCTCGAGATATCGGGGATGGACGGAAAGAGAAACAGGAAGCCGGGAAACCGCTTTAACCTCCCGTACCGTATCAATAAGGGACGAGAGCAGTCCACCCCGTTTTTTCTCCGATCCGGGCAATTGATCCGGCTCAAGATCGAGATGGATCCCTGAAAAACTGAAGCGGTCCAGTTCCCTTACAAGATCCGTGAGCTCTTTCCGATGTGCAGGAAGGATCCATGACGGATCACCCAGGAGCAGTTCAGCCCTGATGCCTGCACCGCGGGCTGATTCAAGTGCCTTTTCGAGAAGTGCCTTCCCCTCCGGGGATCTCAGCCGTTCGATCCCCCGGGAAGTGAAGGATACGAGGACCGTGGACGCTCCCTCTTCCCTGGCTTCAGAGAAAAAAGTCCTTCCTTTGCCGGGAAAAAGAAGCGCGTCCCCAGCCCACAGGTAAAAAGCCATGCCGGGACGAGATACGGCCGTCTCTTTTTCAACCCGGTCTGTTTCGGGAGCGAAGGCGATCCACGACGGGGCAAGGAGCAACGCTCTCTCCGGGGCTCCTGAAATTGATGAAGAGATTTCCCTGCCTTCCCCGGTGTCCGTTTCCCCGGGAATCATTCCCAGGAGTTCGCAGTGGGCCTGGAGCATCGCCCCTTCGCTGTCAAGAAGGGAAAGTGCCGATGAGAGGTAGATGAACAGACTGCGGAAGAGCTGCTCCAGCATGTCTCCGGGAAGAAGGCCGTACCTGAGCCGGTCGGCCCGTACGGCCTCGGCCGAGGACCTTAGGTTGGCCATGGCAAAATCGCGCTGGGCATGGGCGGATTCGAAACGGGCAAAACCCTCCCGAATCCCGCCGGCAATGGAGAGCCGGCGCAGTGCCATCTCGTGCCCGGCTTTTTTAACTGCCGCAGCAGCTGCCCGCGCAGCCGCCGCTGCGGCCCGTCCTTCTCCAGAGGGGATCTCCACCGCTATGGAGATGAAGGCCTCCGTGCCGTTCCGGCCGGGAAATTCCCTTGAATAGCCGTAGCCGGCCCGGAGAAATGAATCGTACTGCGCCTTCGGAAGATGTCGGGCGATCTCCCGTTGTGCTGCCGCGGTCCGTTCAAGGAGCTGCAGTTCGGCGTTCTCTTCCCCGGCAGCCCGGAGAGGAGTGTCATCTGTGTAGCGAATACCCGGAAGGGCAGGATATTCGGCTCTCAGGTCTGAAAGGTCTTCACGCCCTGTTGCCTTCCGTACGAGGGCGAGACATTCCTCCTTCAGGAGTGCGTCCGATGCCATCTCCCTGCGGACGAGGGCAAACCAGCTCTCCATCTCGAGCCGGTCCCTCTCCAGGAGAACCCCTTCTTTCGTCCTCTTTCCGAGGAGGGGCATGATCTGTTGTTCGAGGTCCAGGAAACGTTGAAGGAATTCCTTTTTTTCCTGGATCGTCCAGAGCAGGGTATAGGCCTTCCTCAGGGCTGTCAGGTTCGCCTTCCGGACCGTGAGGAACCTGAGTTCTTCCTCCAGGGAAGCTATGCGGGCTTCCAGCTCCTGTATTCGCTCTTTGCGCCACGTGCCGAAAAGAGGAACTGAAATGCCGGCCCTCAGCGACACCTTTGAATAGCCCTCTATCCTTGACGCATCCGATCGTGACTCCGGTTCGTTCATCCCCCCGAAGGAAAGTTCCCCGAAATACCGCAGGCCTCCGGCCGCTTTCTGCCTCTCCTCCAGCGCCCTGCTTCCCGCAAGGGATGCGGCTGAGGCCAGGACTTCGGGGGAAGCGGTCAGCTCTTTCTCGAGTTCATGAAGAAAGATCCGGGGGGCTGCCGAAGCATCTCCCGGGAAGAAAAGGAATAAAAACAAGAGCAGGAAAAGGAAAGAGACGGCTTTTTTCATATCAGGCTCTCCTGTTAAGAATTAATAATATAATATACACAAAAAATACACATTTTATTTGTAATTTTACGTTAACTTGTGTGACAATAATAGTATTTATACATTTTTCTGTTAAGAAATACCTATACCATCCGAGTTTTAAGTTGTCAATAGGAATGAAATATCAGTGTTTCTTTTTTCCTTCCCAGTCATGATTTCTCGGAAAGCTTTCCGTTGCAGCCGTCTTGAGGATATGGAAATTGCCGACGGGACCCATGAACTGAACGGTGAAACCTCAAAAAAAAAGAAGCCGGGAGGCGTTCTTAAAGCGCCTGCCCCGCTTCCCGAATCCTGCTTTTTCGCTGTTCGGGCGCAGTACCGTTTGTGTTACCGCCGAACCCCGGGTTCCTTTTTTATTCGAATGAATCCTGCCAGGGCCACCATGGCCGAAAGAGCAAGCCCCGGCAGCAGGGGATCCATTCCCTTCAGGAAGGCCGCGCCCAGAAAGACTCCCGCAAGTCCGCAGACCCCGGAAAGGAAGCTCCATCCTGCAGGCAGACGACCCGGAAGGAACACGGCGGCAACGAGCGGAACAATGATCCCCGCGCCCTTGATACCCATACCGAGGTACGCCCACTGGAGGATCATGCTTTTTCCCGCACCTAGGGCAATAAGGCCGGCGACGATGACGGTACCAAGAACCGTCATCCTGCTCGCAAAGAGAATTTTCGCGTCGTCATACCCGGCGGCGCGCTTTGTCTTGAGGTACATATCCCTTGTGAGGTTCGTCGCCACTCCGAAGGTTATGCCTACCGACGTCCCCAGCACCGTGATCATGATCCCGGACCAAAGGAGACCCGCCACGAGGGGATGGAAATAGGTCTGTATGAAAAAGGGCAGCGCCTGGGAGGCTTCCACTGCCACTCCCGAGTTCCGGAGCGCCAGCCCTATCCATACTCCAAGAAGGCCAAGGGGCGGCGTGATCATGGATGTCATGAGACAGCCTTTCCGGGCTGTGGCGTTATCGGATGCCGCATATACTGCCTGGATGTAGATCTGGCCGCACAGTACGCCGCACAGAAGGGATGTGAAGGCCCCGAGATCCCTGGCCACCCCCCTGGCAAAAATATTGAAGAAGGGATCTTTTGGGAGCTCCCTGAAAAGGACGAGAGGCGTCTGCCCGGAGAGAAAGGCCGCCCCGACGCAGAGGATCATCACTCCGTACAGGAAAACGATCTTTACAGCTCCCAGTCTGCTGAAACTCTTGAGTCC
>JAAYJB010000186.1 GCA_012523155.1 Synergistaceae bacterium
CAAACCGGCAGATCTCTCCTGCAAGGGCATCGAGTTTTTCGCCCGGTACCTGGTCCGATTTCGTTATGACCACGAGGGAGGCCCGGGAAAGGACGGAAGGAGGTTCCCTCAGTATCCCGGCGGGGGCTACCCAGCCGTTGCCGAAAGGGCAGCAGGCATCCACGAGGGCAATATCCGCATCCCTCCCCATCCGCCGGTGCTGGAAGGCATCGTCGGCGACGATGAAATCCACGTTCCGCTCCAGAAGCGAGTCTATGTCACGAAGCCTGTTCTTCGATACCGCAACTGGAACACCCTGGAGACGGGATGCAAGAAGGAGCGGCTCATCCCCGACGATCTCTCTCAGGGTGGCAGTACGGGATCCGGGATCCTCTTCCCCGTTTCCGATCATGTCCGAGGTTATGACCACAGGATCAATGGTGGTCCCGCCATACCCCCGGCTGATGATCCCCACGGGGATGCCTGCCTCCCGGAGCATCCGGCAGAGCATTTCCACGAAAGGGGTCTTGTTCGTTCCGCCGAGGGTGATATTTCCCACGCTGATCACCGGTATCACCGGCTCCACCGAGGAGACGAGCCCGTGATCGAAGGCGAAGTTCCTCATGGATACAACGGTACGCGCGATGACTCCGAAGGGATACGTGACCATCCAGGGCGACAGTCTCCTCTCTCCTCTCGCAAAGGAGAGGTAACTTTTCAGAAGGCTCATTCAGTTTCCTCCCCGCCCCGGAACTGGAGCGCGTGGAGGCGGCAGTAGATGCCTCCCGCTGCGATGAGCTGCTCGTGGGTCCCTTCTTCAGCGATGCGTCCTTGATCCAGAACGATAATGCGGTCCGCGTTTCTTACCGTGGAGAGCCTGTGGGCGATTATGAAGGAGGTGCGCCCCTTCATTGCCCTGTTCATGGCTGCCTGGACCTGCCGTTCCACTTCAAGGTCAAGCGACGACGTGGCTTCATCGAGTATAAGGATCCTTGGATTTCTGACCACGGCCCGTGCTATGGCGATCCGCTGGCGCTGTCCTCCGCTGAGGGTCACCCCCCGTTCCCCCACTTCCGTATCGTACCCTTCGGGAAGGGATTCGATAAATCCTGCGATACCAGCTGTTTCAGCCGCTCCGCGAATCGCTTCAAGAGAGAGTTCCGGAAGACCGTAGGAGATATTGAAGGCTATGGATCCTTTCATAAGGAGAGGGTCCTGGGGGACGACGCCGATCTGTTTCCGCAGTTCCCGGAGATCCACGGTCCGGACATCTGCCCCGTCAACCAGAACGGAACCGCTGTCCGGGTCATAGAAGCGGGGAATGAGGTCAACAAGGGTGGACTTGCCGGCTCCCGTCGCCCCTACGACGGCGACCCGCTCACCTGGGCGAACATCAAGGGAAATCTCCTTGAGGACCGGCTGCCCGGGTACATAGGAAAAGCGGACATCCCTGAAGGTCACCCGGCCTTCCAGCATTCCCAGGGGAACCGGGTTTGCAGGCGAGGTGGTCTCCTCCGGTATGTCGAGGAGGGCGAAAATCCTGTCAGCGGCTGCAAGACCAAGCTGCATGGAGCTGACCACGGATGTGAACACCCGTATGGGCTGGACGAGAAA
>JAAYJB010000187.1 GCA_012523155.1 Synergistaceae bacterium
ACCACCCGCTCCACTCCCGCCATCTCCACCAGGACGAAGGCCCCGATGATGTCGGCGATGGAGTCGATGGCCCCCACCTCGTGGAAGTGGACCTCCTCCGGTGACGTACCGTGGACCTTCGCCTCCGCTTCCGCCAGCAGCCGGAACGCCTTCGATGCGCGCTCCTTCACTTTCGGCGTCAGCGGGCTTGTCCCGATGATGGCCAGCACGTCTCCGAGACCCCGGTGGGGATGGTCCTCCAGGTTTGCCACAGATACTTTGATCCCCGCCATGCCGGCCTTACTGCCCTGACGCACCGATATCTTCAGGATATCGTCTCCGTGAACGTGGCCGTGGGGGTCGGTTTCGCGCACGTGAGGGTGCTCATGGTCATGGTGGCGGGTGTGCCCGTGATCGTGGGAATGGGTGTCGCCGGTGCCGCCCTCCCTCTCCGGAAAGAGGACCACGTGCTCCATGGTGTGCAGAAATTCTTTTGCGTCCAGCCCGAGATCGAGCAGAGCGCCGAGAAACATGTCACCGGCTATGCCGGCGAAACAGTCAAGATATAGTGTCTTCATGGGATACCTCCGGTATTCTTCTTTCCGGCACAGGCCGTTTTTTCAATTCTACCATTCCCGTATTCGAAAAGAAGGCCCTGTCGTGCTATTCTTATGAAGAAGAGAGTCAGGAAAAAGGAGGATTCATCCATGTCCGTTCGTCTCGAGAAGGAACTCGCGAACCGGTTTTCGCAGGACCCGTCAGGGCGGGTCTTCTGGTGGAATGGCGCCTGGGAGGATGCGGGGGAGGTGGAGCGGAAGACGGCACTGTGCGAAGAGGAACTCCGAAAGGGAGGCTTCCAGCCGGGAAGCCGTCTCGCGGCGTTTCTTCCCAACAGCCCGCTGGTGCTGTACCTCTCCATGGCCGCCTGGCGCCTCGGCGGATGCCTCGTTCCCCTAAATCCAAGGGGCGGGACGGAATGGATCCTGCGCATCCTGGATCATGTGGATCCCTACGCCGTGGTGGTAGGTGAGGGAATGGAAGAGCTCGGCGATGCCATTCGTGCAGCGGGCATCCCCGCGGTCACCGCATTGGCCGGCGGCACCCTGCCTCCGCTCAGCGGCAGGAGGGACAGGACCGACCAGGATCCCGACGTGGCCGTGATCTTCGCCACCTCCGGCACCACAGGCGCCCCCAAGGCGGTCCCCATAACCCACGGGAACCTGTACGACAACACCAGGGCGGTCCATGTCACCGTGGAGGGGTTCGAGAAGGGCAGGGTCCTCATGAACGTCCTCCCCAACTTCCATGCCTTCGGCTATACCGTCTGCGGCCTGCTGCCCCTTCTCTGGGGCCTTCCCGAGGCACTGCTCCCCGGTTTCCTGCCACTGAAGAACCTCTTCGCCGGGCTCCGGGATTCCGGGACGGAGATTTTCATCGCCGTGCCCACCATGCTTCCCTTTATCCTTGGAGCGGCATCCAGGGGCGAGATCCTTCCCGCTGGGCTCCGCTACATCCTCACGGGAGGCGGCAAGCTTGATCCCAGTCTCGAGAAGCGTTTCCGAGACCACCTCGGCGTTATCACGTACGAGGGGTACGGCCTCACCGAGTGCTCTCCCGTGGTGGCGAGCAACCCCAGCGACGCGCTCAGGAAGACCGGCACCGTCGGCCGGGCAATGCCGGGATACTCCATAGAGATCCGCGACAATGAAGGAAACGTCCTGCCCGCGGGAAGCGAAGGAGTCCTCTGGCTCAAGGGCCCGTCCGTATCCCGGGGCTACTTCCGTGACCCCGTCCTCACCGCAGAGCGTTTCCAGGATGGCTGGTTCAACACCGGCGACATGGTCCGGGTTGACGAGGAGGGCTACATCTCCATCCTCGACCGGGTCTCCGACATGATCATCGTGGGCGGCTTCAACGTTTATCCCCAGGAGGTCGAGACTGTGATCAAGGAGATGGAGGGCGTGAAGGAAGCCGTGGTCATTGGAGTGGAGAACCCTGTCAGCGGAGAGGTCCCCATGGCCTTCGTCATCCTGGAGGAGGGTACTTCACTCGGAGGAAACGATATCATCAGCCGCTGCAAGGAAAAAATGGCCCACTACAAGGTCCCGCGAAAGGTCCGGTTCGTCTCCGAGCTGCCCCTCTCCGCCGTGGGGAAGGTGCTCAAGCGCACGCTCCGGGAGCAGCTATCCGGGCAGAAGCAATAAAAAAAGTCCCTCCCCTGCCGACAGGCGGGGGAGGGACACTGCTTGATCCCGTCAGAAGATCTCCATGTCCATTTCGTGGGATGCCTTCTTGTCACTGGTCTTGTCCGTG
>JAAYJB010000188.1 GCA_012523155.1 Synergistaceae bacterium
CAGGATCCCCTACCGGGTGGGGAATTGCGACACCAGGGACTATCCTGTTCGTTCCCACCGTCATCATGATAGGAACTATGGTAGCTATCTGGACTACCGGAACACCCATGACTTTTTCCATTTCACGGACCATCGATGCACCGCATCGAGTGCAGGTTCCTCAGGTAGCTGTGAGGATAACGGCATCAACACCTGCCTGTCTGAGTTCCTCTCCTATCTCCTGTCCGAAGCGTTCGGCATGGGCGACAGATGTTCCAGTTCCGGTAGTGCAGTACACATAATCATGAAGTTTGCCGAATACGCCCTCTTTTTCCAGCTCACGCATCACATCCAGCGGAAGAACAACATCCGGGTCTTCGTTTGCATACACCCTGTCATATCCCCCATGAATAGATTCATAGTTTGCAGCCGTGAGGTCTTCAAGCCCCGAGATGTCGTATTTTCCGAATGATTCAGCCGAAGAGACCCGTATATGGTCCGGGTTTCCGAAAGGAACGATTCCTCCCGAGGTGCAAAGGGCAATAGTGGCCTTCGACAAATCTCTGACAGGAGCAGCGGGAGGGATCTTTTTAAACACGGGCATCTCCAGCTCTGTCTCGAAGGCTTCTCCCCGTATCTTTTTCAGAAGCATATCTACGGCTCTTTCTGCTCCAGTCTTTTCATGAAAGAAACTTTTCCGGATCCCTCTGCTTATGTATCCTTCAGCCTTCGCAGACCCCAAGAGCTCTTTTCTCAGAAGTTTCAGTGACAGTGAAGCCATTGCATCAAGGGCATTTTTCATCGCCCGTGCACTGTCGCCTGTCTCAATGATAAATGTTTTCGAGCGATACATCTCAACTCCCGGATTTTCAGAATACAGTGCTGTAAGAGTTGGAATGCCGAATTTTTCCGCTGCTGCGGCACAAATATCTCCGCAGGCTACACCGTAACGCCCGGCATTGAATCCGGGACCCGCAATAAGGATATCCGGCTTGAAAGAACTGATCATTTCAAGGCATTTTTCCCGGGCCTTTTCCATGTTTTCACCGTAATAGCTGTCGCCGCAGACAACTGTTCCGACGATCTCCGCTTCACCCTTGAGAAGGTTCCCTAGCTGAAGTCCGGGCCCTGTTGCTTCTTTCCGGATCGAGGGCTCCACATGGGCGGTGTCTTCTCCGCCCATACCCGCGTAAAACTGGTTTATATAATGGACAACTCTAAAGGTCATTTTTTTCCCTCCCGATCCCTGCTAAATCCATTCGCAGCCAAGCTTGCTGAATCCAAGCTCATTAGTGGATCCGATAATGGACTGAAGCTCCACGTACATTGACCCGTCCTCGCGGAGACTGTCTGATGCCCCGCCGGAGAGGAAGGCAATGGATTTGGGAAACCCGATGATCCTGTCCATTGGAGGGACCTCGATCATTTCATTCACGTTTCCCGCAGATACAAAACCCGTCATTTCAGGAGTTGCGTCTGCAAGTCCCTGGCTGGACCCGTCGGTGCCGGCCGCTTCGTCGGAAATTACAACGGTTTTTATTCCCCAGTCCTCGCATTTTTTCGCGTTCATGCAGAGATCTGTATCGGGATTGCCGTATCCTTCCTCCGATATAACTACTCCATCAGCCCCCAGTTGCCTGGCCAGGTTCGCGTTCATCCACGTGGTCCTTTCCTTGCCTGCAAGAACCGTGCTTTCAAGGGTGGGTATGACCCCGAGGAAGTTGATCTCTTTACCGTGACGCTTGTAGAGCTCCAGTACGATCGGATCGTTCACGTGATGGAACGTCGTATTTTTGTCACAGGCGGAAACACAATTGCCGGATACCATTGCCCCGTCAAGGATTTCGTTGGGGTGCACCAGTGTGGGAACGATGTGCTTCATATCGGCGCCGTAGAGAAACGTGTCGTGCAGGAGACCCTGGGTGATGGACATGCAGAAATAGGTGATTTTCGGAAGACCGGGATATTTTTCGTTCTCCTCTGAAAGTGTCCCCTTTTCGTAAACTTCAACATTATCGGCCCTGACCCCTTTGCACTGTTCTGCAAGGTACACAGAAAGATTGAGCCCGGCTTCCCTGAGAGATTTTTCATAGGCATGTTTTTCAAGACCTTCCACAGGCCGGGCAACGATCACCACGTTGTTGGTCCCTGAAAAGGGGTTGTAGGGGCTTGCAGGACCGGTCATGTCAATAAAGCCTTCCTGGAAGGCCACAATGGGACCACAGGTCAGCACACAGGATCCTTTCAAAACAAGGGTTTTCCCTTCTCCTACAGGCTCCATGGGAGCACAAAAACCGGGAAAGAAAGAGGTGCCCCCTTCCAACTTTATCCTTGGTTCCACTGCATCCTTGACCGGTATTATCCTGACGCTCTCTCCGGGACGGGCGAGCTCAAGCTTCACATCTGAAAAATTCTCATCAGCCGCTACTACTCCAACAGCTTCGTCCCTGTTGATGGAAAGTGTACCGTCCCTGAGACAGGTCGTATCACCCCACTGGACATCCCTCACTAACGCGTTATGAATCTCCAACCTCATTCTGATGCCTCCTTGTATATGGAGCAATTTTGCTTTCATGTAATGTTCATCGGTGATCCGTGATAAATTATATGAAGTGAAAACATTCTTTACATCGGACCGGACGTATGGTATTAAGGATGGGGGATCTCCATATTTTTGTGCATTATGCATAAATTTTTCCCTGAAGGGGGGCAGGCGATGCTTTTAAAATATGCTCAGGAAATTGCCCGGTCAATAGCGGAAATAATCGGGTATAACGTCATAATC
>JAAYJB010000189.1 GCA_012523155.1 Synergistaceae bacterium
GGTTCGTCGCCGTGGTGGAGAGAACGGCGATGGCGATCTCCTTCGTGCCCCGCTCTGCCGCTTCGATAGGATGGTACCCCATCTCCTTGTACCGGATGATGTTCTCGATGACCAGGATGGAGTTGTTCACCAGCACCCCGGTGGAAATGGCCAGTCCCAGGGTGGTCATCATGTTGAGGGTGTATTTCGCGAGGACCATGGGCATAAAGGTGGCGATGATGGCGGTGGGCATAACGATGGCTACGAGCAGTGTCACCGAAAGCCGCTGGAGGAAAAGGAAGAGGATGAGTGCCGTGAGGGCCGTTCCCGTGATCATGTCCCGGAACACGTTCCAGATGGAGTCGGCGATGAATTCCCCGTCGTCGAAGGGAATGGACATGGTGAAACCGGGCGGAAGAGTGGGCACGATCCTGTCGAGCATCTCCCTGACACCTCTGCTGGCCTGTACCACGTTCCCGTCGGGGATGGACCTCAGGGTAAGTATGAATGAATCCTTTCCCATGTACCGGGCAATCCTCCGCACTTCCGCTGTTCCATCGGTGACGGCTGCAATGTCGGCGAGACGAACGGACACGCCGCCTGATAGGGGAATCTGGAGTTCCTCAAGCTCCCTCACGGTGGCAGACTCACCCACCACCCGGAGGATGGATTCCTGGACCCCGAGGGAAATGCGTCCCGAGGGAGAACTGTAGTTTGCGCTTTTCAGGATGTTGGTCACCTGGCGGATGCTCAGCCCCAGGCTTCCCAGTGCCACTGGGTCCAGCTCCACCTGGATCTCCCGGGTGAGCCCTCCGTACAGGGATACCTCGGCCACGTCTACAACCTGGGAGAGCTGCATCTGTACCCTGTCCTCAAGGATGTCTTTGGCCCTCTGCGGCGGAAGTGTGGTGTTGAAGACGATCCCCATGAAGGAGCGGGCGTTAACGTCAAACTTTCTGACTACCGGGTCCTCCGCGTCCTCGGGGAGATTCACCGTCCTGACGCGGTTGGCCACGTCAAGGGCTGCATCGGCGAGGTTCACGTCGGAATCAAACTCTATGAAAACAAAAGAGATCCCTTCCAGGGACGTGCTCTCGATACGGCGCACTCCCTGGATCTGGCTGACGGCATCCTCAATGGGCTTTGAGACCAGAGTCTCGATATCCTCCGGACCTGCACCCTCGTACTCTGTGCGCACGGAAACAAAAGGCACTTCTATCTGGGGAAGAAGAGCCACCCCCATATCCTTCATGCCCGATAGTCCAAGCAGAACGGCAAGGATAACAATGACCAGTGTCAGCACCGGCCGCCGGATCGAGATGCTTATGAGGTTCATGGGCTATTTTTCTCCCGAAGAGACCGGAGCCGAAGCTGTGTCCTTCGACGGTTCAGCCTTCCCGCCTCCCGGCTTCGGAAGGGATCCGTTGGAGATGGCGATCTTCGCCCCGTCGTAGAGACTCGCTGCGCCGGTTTTCACCACGCGGTCGCCCGGCGACAGTCCTTCCGGCACCTCCACGTATCCGCCGCTTCCTTCTCCGGCCCTGATATCTCTATGGACCGCCACATCACCCGATACGACAAACACGTACGGATTTCCGTTCTCCCGCAGAATAGCCTCGTAGGGCACGGCGATGGTATTGTCCCGGCGGACCATTCGGACCTCCATCCGAACGTAGTCACCCGGGATAAGTTTGCATTCCGAGGGAAGCCGGACAATAGCCCGGAAGAAACCCGTAGCGGGGTCTGCCTCGGGATCCATGCGGAAAATTTTCCCCATGGTCTCCCCGCCCCACGGTGCCTTGACCATAACATCCATTCCGGGAACGATAAGACCACGAATTGTGGGCGAAATCAGCATTTCCACTTCCCGGCGGTCGAAATCGGCAACTGCCAAAAGTTCCCGCCCCGGCTCGGCGAATTCTCCCTTCTCCGCCGACCTTCGAACCACAATTCCGTTCAGGGCAGACCGTATTTGCGTCCGTGATACGGTTGTCCGGGCATCCCTCAGTTTCGCCGACTCGTCCTTGAGCTGCACATTGGCCCTGTCAAGCTCCTGCTTCGAGGTGCCACCAGCCTTGAACAGCTTCTGAAGACTTTCATAACGGGACTTCGCGTCTTCATAGGCAGCCCGCCGAGCACTCAGAACGGCAGCCTGGCTTTCTTTCGCAAGGGAAATGAGTACATCACCCTTTTTTACCGTGTCGCCCACTTCGACGTTGATTTCCTCTATAACTTCCCGCGTATGGGAATTCACTCTCTGGACCTGGGCAGAACGAACGGTGCCGTAAAAGCTCCGCCAGATTTCCCATGTCCGCGGTTTCACCTGGTATACAGTAACTGTGATCCCGGAAGGGGGAGCGGGAGGTTTCTGCTGCGCTCCCGAGGGCACGACAAGGCGATAGCCCAAAAAGCCGAGCCCCGTCAGAAGCAGCGCTATCCAGATCAGTACGTTTGCCTTTTTCAAAA
>JAAYJB010000190.1 GCA_012523155.1 Synergistaceae bacterium
AGGACCAGGCACAACAACTACATCATGCTCGACAAGAACGAAGCTGTCGTGGTCGAGGTCACGGCCAACAGGTATGCCGTGCGCCGTCCCGGCGACAATGGAGAAGACCCCGGCTACATCGTGGCGACCAACCACTTCGTCGCAAACCACAGCTACGATGCTAACAATGAGAAGACGGACTTCCCCATGACCTTCTTTGGCGACGATGAGTACGCTCCTCTGAGCGCCACCCGTTATTACACCGGTTTCTGGCAGGCGAAGATGAACTTCGGCAAACTCGACGCCGACAAGATCCGGAAGATCTGGACATCTCACTCCTACATCACCAAGAAGGGCGAGCTGGTGGAGATGATCACCAACGGGAAAGAATGGATCCCCGCAAACCTCGCCAGCAACACTATCTGCAGCCACGATGGAGGATATCCGGAAAGCTACATCGGCTCTACAACGGACACCAAGATCGCGACCGTGGACTTCAACCAGGTACGGTACTCCGTTGGCAGGCCCTGCGAGTACGTGGGTGCGCCCAGGACGTTCGACCTGCACCCGAAATATTAAGTACGACGAACCACAGGTTCGGCTAAGGAAGGAGCGGAACCCTTTTCCGGGGTTCCGCTTTTTCTGTGCTTAAGCCCGTGGAATTAACCTGCTGTTTTTCCATAAATACCCCTTGCCCTTAAGCCCCCCTGGCGATACGCTATAAAAGTACCATCCGAAACGGAAGGAGGCCATCCCGTGGCAGGAAAGGGATTTGCCCTTGAAGATTTTTTGAACGAGACGAAAAGCACTCGCGCGATTGCTGCAGATGCCGGAACGGACACATTCTTCGCATTTCTCCCGGGGGACCGGCTTCCCGGAGAAGCAGATCTGTTGACCGCTGCACGGAGAGCTGAAGCATCAGCGATGGAGAAAGCAGGAAAAAGCTTCGCCCGGCTGTCCGAAGGAAGGGATATGTCCGATGATGAGGTTAACTTCTTTATCCTCCGCCTGCAGGAACACCTGCCTCTCCTGCCCACTGACGGACTCCCTCTGACTTTCGAAACTCCTCCCCTCAGGATCGCCTGTGCCGCTGCCGTAGGAGCTCTTCTGGGCATGGGGATACTCTCCCCGATCACCGCGCTGTTCTTCGGAAGCAGGGAAGCAGGTTTCCTGGCCGGCGCCCCTCTCGGATCCCTTCTCCTTTCCCTTGCAGCCATCCATCTCCCCCGCAGCAGGAAACTCCTCTGGTTCCTGGCAGCCATTCTGGGGCTGGCTACACTGCGGGAAGCCCTTGCTTTTCTCGGTTCAGTGAACATCTTTGCCGGAGCCTGGTCCATGCTGCGGAAGAACAGGGGCACACTCTCCAGGCTGTTCCTCTTCCCGGTGCTTCTCGGGCTCATTCTTCTGCTTGGGAAGAGAACCTCCGGGTATGACCGGAAGACATGGGAGTCTGCCGTCAGGGAGCGATTATCATCCTGGGTCGAAAGCGCCGCCCGAATTGCTTTTCTTCTCGGGGAAACAGTTCCCCAGGCTTCATCAATCGAAGAAAGCGGTCTTTCCTCCCTGGCTTCGGGCATTCTTGCACTTGAGAACGCCCCGTCCGAAGATCTCCGCCCCGGGATCGCCGAACTGGCGGAAGAAACGCGGAACATCGGTTTCGGCCGTGAGCGGCGGGAAGACATTTTTGAATGGACCGCTGCAGACAGGAAACGATTCGAGGTGTTCGGCCACGCCGAGCAGGGTGACCTGGTGAAAGTTGAACGTCTCCCCCTCCTAAGGGACGGGATCGTCATTTCCAGGGGCCTGGTCCGAAAGGTACGCCGCTCATGAGCAGCCGCCCGGTTCTCTCAGTTGATTTCGGAACGACGAAGAGTTATTTCTCCAAGTGCCCGGCCAACAATCCTTCTCCTGTGAGCATCGACTTCGGAGACGGCAGGGACGGGATCCCTTCGGCCATCCTCTACAGGGAAGGGAAGACGCCGCTCATCGGTCAGACGGCCCTGGACGAGTACGGGGATGCTGCTCCCGGTGAGAGGAACAAAATGAGACTCGTCACTAACTTCAAGGCGGACCTTCCCAGCTCCGAAAGGGCACGCAGCGCTGCCGCCGACTTCCTCGAAGGAGTTCTCTCCATGGCCAGATCCCTGCACCTCGACCTGGAACCCGGGAGCCGCATGGTCCTCTTCGGCGTGCCCTGCGAATCTGACAGCTTCTTCCGCTCAGCCGTCAGGGAGGCCGCCAGGAAGGGAGGCTTCGGAACCCCAGAGCTCGTGGAGGAACCGAAGGGAGCCCTGCTGTACCATCTGAAACAGGGAGACATTCCCGTTGCGAAGGCTTTGGAGGGAGTTCTCGTCGTGGATTTTGGAGGAGGAACGTGCGATTTCGCCTTCCTTCAAGGCGGGCGTGCCGTGCATGCCTGGGGCGACATGTCCCTCGGCGGGCGACTCTTTGACGATCTTTTTTTCCAGTGGTTTCTCGATTCGAATCCCGGGCTCGAAGAGGAGCTTGAGGCTAAAGGATCGGCTTATTTCGTCCATTCTCTCCTCTGCAGGGAAGTGAAGGAATTCTTTTCCAGGACCATGGCCAGAGACAGGACCGAAGCGGTTTCAAAGGTGCTCCCCGGGTACGGCCGGTTCCGGGACATGAGATGGGAGGAATTCCTCATGAGGGGGAGAAACTACTCTCCTTCCGTGTTTTTCAACCAGGCATGGGAAGCCGGAGCCATCCCGTCCCGTATGGACCTATTCGGGCGATTCAAGGAATGCCTTGCCTCGGGGATGAGACAAAAGAGAATCGATCCCCGAAAAATTTCCCTGGTCATACTTGCCGGAGGAAGCAGTCTCTGGCCTTTTGTTCCGGATATCATCAGAGGGGAACTTTCGCTTCCCTCCGATGCATCTTCTCTCCCTGCCGGCCCTGTTCTTCTCAGGAGCGAACGGCCGTACGCCGTCATCTCTATGGGGCTCGCCATGCTTCCCGCGCTCACTGAAAGATTTGCGGCCATACGGATGAAAATCTCCGCGGAGCTTCCCCATTTTCTCAGAGACGAGGCAGGACCCGCACTCACGAAGAGGTGCACCATAGTAAAAGACAGGATACTGGCCGAGTCCGGGAACGAGTTCTTCAGGAAAAAAATCAGGCCCCTGTTTGAGGAGTTCAGAAAAGAAGGTGGCTCTCTTGCGTCTCTCCGCAGAAGACTCTCCGAAGTGCTTGCGGCGGCGGAGCCTTTCCTGAGGCAATCTCTGGAGAGCAACTTTCCCCTCGTGATCTCAGGGCTCCGGGAAGAAATCCGCAAACTCACGGCCGCATGGTTCTCCGGACACGGCATAGTCGCCCCCGGACGGGACTTTTCCCGGACTTCGCAGGAGGAGAATACGGAAAGAGGGATCATATCGATCGGCGTCCCTGGAATCGACGGGGTTCTGGATATTCTCGGCGGGATACTGGGAGGGATCGTGACAGCGGGCTCCGCCCTTCTCTGCGGAGGGTCGGGCACGGCACTTCTGACAGCGGGCCCTGTGGGCATGGCAGCCGGCGGAATTGCAGGGCTCTCCATCTCGTGGCTTCTGCTGCGGTACGGAAGAAAAAGAGTGAAGGGGATGGCGGAGGAGATCAACCTTCCTCCATGGCTTGCAGCCGCCATAGTCCCTGAAAAACGGATCACCGGAGCTGAAAAGGAGCTTGAAAAGGCCATGGAGAAGTACCTTGAGATCCGTCTCTCCTATATAAGAAAAGACCTCGAAGACCACGTCCGCACCATTGCAGCCGACGAAATAAAGGCTCTTTCGGAAATAGGAGGTTTCTGATGCCCCCGAAAAAGAGAACTGCTTCAGCATGAAAAGAGGTCCATGTACCCAGGGGCAGGCTTCACCGGTAC
>JAAYJB010000191.1 GCA_012523155.1 Synergistaceae bacterium
AAAAATTCGTGTTCCGACGAAGGACCGAGAGTAATTCCTTTCATGAGATTTCGCAAAATACATTCAAAATAAGGTATCCTGTTGTTAGAATGAAAACACAAACTCGGGATAAAAGGGAAAGTACGCTATTGCGTACCTGGTTAATGCTTGACATGATGAAGCGTGTCTGATATGTATAAACAAAACCCGCTGAACGGTAAGGATTACCGCACAGCAGAAAAATGGAATCCGTAACGAAATAATCACTCTTCACACAGGGAACCGGTGACTCGAAGAACCACTCGGGGGAGATCTGCGGGGAGAAAAGAATATACAACGGCTTAAGATCAGGGGAAGAGAGAGGCGAAAAGACGGCAGGGAAAAACAGCCGATTATGTGGGCAGGATACAATACATACCCGCCGGCTTTTGGGAATTCCAGCGAAAAGACAGGGGAGCCAGTCCTCGTTGATGATTTCCACTTCTTCAGGAAATCGCCCTGACCATTTCAAAAAAGGAGTGTGGCTGTCATGGTGAAGGAAAAAACATTTTGGGCGGATACGGAGTTTTTTGGACTTCTCGGGTTTCCTGTAAGAAAATCACTGTCTCCGGCGATGCATAATGCGAATTTCCGTGCTCTGGGTATGAACGCAGTCTACACTCCCTATGAAGTTACAGAAGAAACTGTCGGTAATGTCATACCAGCCCTCGAAACTCTGCGCTTCAAGGGGCTGAACGTGACAATGCCTCTGAAGCAGAAGATTATAGATTACCTCGATGAGCTTGATGATACAGCGTCATTGTGCAACGCTGTGAACACAGTCTATTGGAAGAATGGCAGGCTTTGCGGATCGAACACGGACGGCGTCGGGTTTGTAAGGGGATTGAAAGAGCAGGGACAATACGACCCGGCAGGTAAAAGCTGTCTTATCTTTGGAGCGGGGGGAGCCTCACGGGGAGTCGCCTTCGCGCTTGCGGCGGCAGGGGTGGGCTCCATATCCCTCTGGAAGAGGAATTCCGGAGATGAAAAGCTGAAAAAGCTCGCAAGCGGTCTCAACGCTTACCGTTCCGGGGTATGCAAGGTTCAGTCCAGTGATTCTGATGATATCCCTGGTCTTATCAACAGCAGCGAATTGATCATAAATGCGACGCCTTTAGGTATGGCTCCCAATACGGACGCCACTCCTTTTGATACAAACCTGTTGGGAACAGGGCATATGGTCTGTGATCTCGTTTACGTGCCTCACGATACGCTGCTTCTGCGGCAGGCGGAGAAAAGAGGGGCACGGATCCTTTACGGTTACTGGATGACGATCTGGCAGGGCGTGGAAGCGTATCGAAAATGGACCGGCAGGGAACCTGACGTTGAAGTTATGACGAAGACAATTCTGGAACACCTGGCGAAAAAAGAATAAGCCTGAAGGACGGGCTTCATATGCCCGAAGGCGGGAAACTCCTGAATCCAGGCCGGAGGTGAATGTATTGAAGATATTGAAATGGCTGGATGAACATTTCGAAGAATATATACTCAGCGGTCTTCTTATTGTCATTGCGGTCGTAATGATGCTCCAGGTGATTATGCGGTATGTGTTCAACGCGTCGCTGTCATGGGCAGAGGAGGCTTCCAGGTATGCTTTCGTATGGTCCGCCCTCGTAAGCATCGGGTACAGTATTAAGGAAAACAGCATTCTCAAGGTCGATACCCTTGTTGAATCCCTGCCCGCGGGGTTGAAACATATCCTGTTAACTTTGATCAACCTCTCTGTCACTCTTTTCTTCGGGTATCTCTTTGTCAACTCGATACCGGCGGTTCAAAGGGTCGTCATGACCGGCCAGACAAGTCCTGCCCTGAAAATTCCCCTGAGCTGGATCTATTTCGCGGCCATCGCGGGCTTCTTTCTGGCAACGGTACGGTCTGTCCAGAAAACGGGACATGACCTTAGAGTAACGACCAGGAAGAAAGGAGCGTAAGTATGGTTTTGACATTATTTCTCATCCTGCTCGGCGGTCTTGCCCTCGGTGTTCCGATTGCCGTCGCCCTTGGATTTGCCACGATTTTTCCAGGACTCACGACCCCGGGTTTTCCCGCATCGCTGGCGTATGTCATACGGAATATAGTGAGCGCCCTGGACAGCACGCCCATGTTGGCCATTCCTCTTTTTATCCTTTCGGGAAACATCATGACCAGGGGCAAGATTTCTGACAAACTCTTTAATTTCTTCGCCTTTTTTATCGGAAATTTCCCTGCCGGAATCCCAATGACGGCAATCGTCACCTGCCTGTTTTACGGCGCTATTTCCGGGTCAGGCGTAGCGACTACTGCCGCTGTGGGCGGCATGGCAATACCCTTCCTGGTCTCCCTGGGATATGACAAGGTCTACAGCGCCGCACTGGTAGCCACGGCGGGAAGTCTTGGAGTCATCATTCCTCCAAGTATTCCTTTCGTAACCTATGGTGTTGTCACCGGAGTATCCATAGGCAGTCTTTTTATCGCAGGGATCATACCGGGGCTCGTGATCGGCATGAGCCTCATGGGATATGCTTTCTTTTACGCTAAAGTGCACGGCGAGGACAGGGCGAAAATTTCCGAAAAGGTGAAAGCCCTCCGATCGGGAGGTTTGCTGTCCCTTTTCAAAGAGAGCTTCTGGGCACTGCTCGCGCCGGTCATTATTCTCGGCGGTATCTACAGCGGAATCGTGACCCCCACCGAGGCAGCGGCCGTCTCCGTTTTCTACGCTCTCCTGGTCTGCCTTTTCATTTACAAAAGCCTGTCATTCATGGAACTGGGAGCCGTCCTGACCGACACGGTCAAATCCTATGCTCCTATAGTCGTACTGCTTTCCCTGGCCATTGTTTTCGGCCGCGTCCTTGCCCTGCTGCAGGCCCCGG
>JAAYJB010000192.1 GCA_012523155.1 Synergistaceae bacterium
AACAACTCCATCCTGGTCATCGAGAACATCATCCGGTACAAGGAGATGGGGTACCATCCTATCGAAGCGGCAGAGCGGGGCACGAAGGAGATCGCCATCGCCGTTCTCTCCACCACGGCGACGAACCTGGGAGTGTTCATACCGGTGGCCCTGTCCGGCGGCCGGATGGGGCAGATGTTCAACCCATTCGCCATGACCGTGGTCTTTTCCACCCTGTTCTCCCTGTGGGTGGCCCTGACATTTACGCCCATGCTCGCCGCACGTATCGGCAGCTCCTCCGGACCTTCAAAGCTGAGCCGCTTCCTCACAGGGTGGTGGCAGTGGCTGTACAATGGCTTTGATGATCTCCATCATGTACTGGTGAAAGGAACCGTAGGGCACCCCTTTCTCGCCATCCTCATCTTTACCGGGCTCACAGCGGGTTCAGTGGCTATCATGGACCGGATAGGCTTCCAGTTTTTCCCTTCCTCTGACGAGGGACAGGTTTCCATCTCCATGGAGACCTCTGCCTCCGCATCACTCGCCATGACCGACAGGCTCGTGCGCCAGATCGAAGAACACGTCATGGAGCAGAAGTACGTGAAGGGAGTGGACGTGGTAATCGGGGGAAGCGGCTCACAGTCGGGGCTGAACCGGGCTACGGTGCGGGTTTATCTCGAGGACACCCCTGAGAGACCCTCGAGCTTCCAGTTCGCGGCCCCACTCCGGCCACTGCTGGCGGCGCTGCCGGATATGAAGTCGAGCGTCACGGCAGGAGGAGGAAGAGGCGGCGTCAGGGGCAAGGCGGTCCAGATCGTTATCCGGGGAGATGAGGTCGACGTTTTGAACGACACTGCCATGAAGGTCATGGCCATGCTCAGGGAAGTGGAAGGCGTGGTGGACGTTGACCTTGACTGGCGGACGGGCAGGCCGGAGATCCGGATGATACCGGACAGGCTCCGCATGGGACGGCTCAACTTCAGCTCCGAGAACCTTTCCGATCTCCTGCGGGGGTACGTGACAGGGCTGAAGGCCGGGGTTTTCCGCGAGGGGGGAAAAGAGTACGATATCCTCGTGAAACTCAGCGCTGAAGAAGTGTCAAGCCCGTTCCAGCTGCCTGACCTTCCCTTTCCCACCTCTGCCGGTTTCGTCTCTCTTCAGGATCTGGCGGAACTGAAAGACACCATGGGCCCGACCCAGATCCTCCGGAAGGACAGGCAGCGGTCCATCACCGTTGACGCCAACGTATACGGTACCACTGTCGGCGAGGTCTACCAGGTGATCGACAGAAAACTGAAGGAAATCCCCCTCCCTCCGGGGTATCGTTTCAGCTATTCGGGGGAGATCCAGTCCATCCAGGACAATTTCGGCACCCTGGGTTTCTCCCTGGGCCTGGCGGTACTCCTCACCTTCCTGCTGATCGCGGCCATTCTGGAATCCTTCGTTTTCGCCTTCGTGATCATGCTCACCGTACCCCTCTCCATTATCGGAGTGGTTCCCGCACTCATCCTGACGAATACACCCATGTCCATCTACGGGCTCATGGGGGTCATCATGCTGGTGGGGCTGGTGGTGAACAACGCCATCGTCATCATCGACTACGCCGAGATAGCGCGCAGGGAGGGTATGGACCCCGATGAGGCTATCATCGAGGCATGCAAAGTAAGGCTTCGGCCTATCCTCATGGCCGACGCCACATCCGTCATCGCCATGGTTCCTCTCGCCATGGGAGTTGGTGCCGGCGGATCGTACAGATCCCCCATGGCCATCGTCTCCATAGGAGGCCTCATTGCGGGCGGAGTGCTGGCCCTGCTGGCCATACCGCCTGTCTACAAGCTGGTGTGGCGGTTGAAAAAGCGCTTCGGCTACCAGGTCCGGGAGCAGAGCATAGTGGGATGACCGCAAACATCCTTCCCATTGAGCGGCCTTGGCCATCGAGACTTTTCGTGGAGGTGACCTCCGCGTGCAACCTGAGGTGCGCCATGTGCGTCAAGCAGTCCGGCCCGGGGATCGCCGACGACTATCTTACCGGAGCGACCTTCGAAATGCTTATTCCGGCGTTCCCCTCGCTGGAAACACTGATTCTCAACGGTGTGGGGGAACCGCTGCTGCACCCCGGTCTGGAGGAGTTCGTCAGGACGGCAAGGTACCATCTTTCCGAAAGCGCATCCATCGGTTTTCAGACCAACGGGACCCTTATGAACTATGAGCGGGCGTGTTCGCTCCTTGATGCGGGCACGAACGTGATAAGTCTCTCCGTGGACGCGGCCGACCCCGCACTTTTCCGGGCAATGAGGGCCGGAGGGGAGGCCGATGATGTCAACCGTGCGGCCGATTCTCTGGAGAGGGCGAAAAAGAAGGTTGGAGGAAGAAGATTCCGTTGGGGAGCTGAACTGGTCCTCTCCGAAGAAACGCTGAACGAGCTTCCCCGGGTCATAGAATGGGTGGCCGGGCGGGGAGGGGAATTCCTGCTCGTCACCCATATAATGCCCTACAGCAAGGATGCAGTATCCTCAGTGGCATACGACCCCAACGCTGACGAGACCCTCGCTCTCTTCCGGAGACGGAGGGAAGAAGCCGGGGAACAGGGGCTGGATCTTTCGGAGTACTACAGGGCGAAATGGCACATTGGACCGGTGAAGCGCCGGGAAGAGATCATCGCCTTTCTGGAAAACGTGGTGGCCGAGATATCGAAGCAGGGGCTTCCGCAGCATATTCCAAACCTCGCGTCCTACGACGAGGCGCGTTTCCTGCGCCTTGAACAGCTCTTCAGGGAAAGCCGTGCACTGGCCGGATCGAAGTGTGTCGACCTCCGCCTGCCGGCCCTCAGCCCGAAGATAAAGCGGCGGTGCGACTTTATCGAGGAGGGCAGCGCGTTCATCTCGGCCCGGGGAACAGTGCACCCCTGCTACTTCCTCTGGCATTCCTTCACCAGCCATGCGGACGGCAGGGTACGTCCGGTGGATGCACTTTCCTTCGGTTCGGTGAACGATCGTCCCCTGCTTGAAATATGGAACAGCCGGGAGTTCCTGGAATACCGGAGGGAGGTCGTCCGGTATTCTTTCCCCTACTGCGGGAACTGCAGTCTTTCCCCGTGCGATTATATCGAGCGGCACGATTTTGAACGGGACTGCCTGGGGAACCGTATTCCGTGCGGCTCATGCCCCTGGAGCCTCGGTGTGCTGCAGTGCCTG
>JAAYJB010000193.1 GCA_012523155.1 Synergistaceae bacterium
ATGATTTCTGCAGGAGCTGACAGATTGGGGGCATCGGCCTCCGTTGCCATTTGTTCAGAATGATCCGGACCGGTATCCCTTATGTCATGCCTTTTTTCTCCGGGGAGCGCCGGCGGTGGTAGAATGGAATTCATGAAGAGCCTGCAGAAAATACCTGTAAGGATACTCGTCACGGGAAGCAGGGGAAAAAGCTCCATTGTAAGGCTTCTTTCAGCTGCACTTTCCGGTGCGGGACTTTCCGTCATGGGGAGGATAACGGGCGTTCTTCCAAGAGAACTGAACGGTAAAGAGGAATGCCTCATACTCCGGTCCGGCCCCGGAAGCGTGGAAGAGATGCGATGGTGGCTCCGCACCCTTCCCCGCGGGCTTGACGCCGTTGTGATGGAAAACAGCGCCGTTGACCCTGAACTGCAGCCTCTTGCCTGGAACTGGCTTCATCCGGGATGTACTGTATTGACCAATGTCCGCCCTGATCATGAAGAAGTCTGGGGAAGAGGAGAGGAGATGGCTTCTCTTGCCCTTTGTTCTGCAATTGGGGGGGGGCCGGTGGTTCTTCCCTCTTCCGTCGCGGAGAAGCCTTTTGTATCAGAAATCCTTTGCGGACAGGGATGCACCCTCAATCCCTGCCCCGACGGTGCAACTTTCAGGGAGGGACATCTTTCCATCGTGAAAGAGACCTGCCGGCTGTTCGGCTTTGAAGCAGAAAAATGTGCTGACTTTGCTGCAGACCTGTCGCCTGACATAGCAGACTTCAAAGTCTTCAGGGAAGGTGAAGGCTGTCTCGCCTCGGCTTTTTCAGCCAACGATCCTGAATCGACTGAATCCCTGTTTCTCTCGGTGGGATGGAATCGGGAAGAGACCACTGTGCTGTACAATTCCAGGAAGGACCGTGTCGGCAGGCTGCGGTCCTTTTCTTCCTGGCTTTCCGCCTTCCCCTGGAAAAGGGTCGTCATCACGGGAAACAGGCCCTTTCCGCTTCCCGGAGGGTCCGAATATGTTTCATTTCCCTCGCCGGAGTCAATGAAACAATTTATCCGGGCAGAGGGAAAAGTCTTCGGATGCGGCAATGTTGCGGGAACCCCCCTGGAATACCTTCTCCACAGTCAGGAAGAGGAGGCGCTTGTGTGAACGATAATGAACTGCTTGTCATCGCCCTCGGGATAGCCCTTGGTCTTTTCTATTTCCACAGGACGGGATATTCGCCGGGAGGCATAATTACACCCGGTTTCATCGCACTTGAACTGGCATCACCGGAAAAAGTCGGATTTGCTCTGGTAAGCGGCTTTGCTGTCTCCGCCCTCCTTTTTCTGGCAGTGAAAACGTGGGGACTGTACGGCAGGCAGCGGACAGGGGCGGCCATGCTCATCGCCCTTGCCCTGAAGGTGACCGCGGGCAGCATGCTGCCCGCCTCAAACCTGTGGATAGGCTGGGTCATTCCGGGCCTTATCGGGGCTGACATGCAGCGCCAGGGAGTCCTGCCCACGATCGCTGCCGCACTGGCAGCGGCATTTGCGGCTTCCTTCGGAGCTGTTCTCTTTTCCTGGGCGGGAGGGGTTTTCTGATGCACCCGTCCGTTGAAAAACAGCGCAGGTTTGGCCGTAAAACCCGACTGAAACTTGTCCTTTTCGCAGTCCTCCTGGGCTGCATCTGGGCGTACGGAAGCATTGACCTCCTTAAAAACGACGAAAAGATCCTCTGGGAAAAAGTCCGCTCTGCCCAGGAATACCTGAAGAACGTCAGGGTGGAAATGGGCATCGGGTCCTCCCCCTCTGAAGATCCCCACGGAACGGGCTTCATCGGCCTGGAGTGGAGTGCCGTAACCACCACCCTTGGCCCCCTGGAAGCCAAGCGTACGGCCGCTGACCCTCTCTGGGCTGTCCATGTGCTCAGGTTTTTCCGGAAACTTGGAATCGCAGAAGGGGACCCTGTAGCCGTCATATCCTCTTCCTCTTTCCCTGGGCTTGTGTTCTCCGTTCTCGCGGCTGCGGAGCATGCGGGGCTGAAAATACTCTGGATCCATTCCCTCGGGGCCTCAACATGGGGGGCGAATCATCCGCAGCTGCCGTGGCCTGGAATGGCGTCGGCTCTTCGAAACGGGGGATATCTTGCGAAGAAGGCAGACCGGTATACTCTGGGAGGACGGGGTGAGATGGGGCTTGACCTGTCGCCTGAAGGAAAGAGCATTCTTGAAATCGCTGCGGAAAAAGAGGGAATTCCGCTTTTGAGTGCACGATCCGTGGAGGAAATGACCGAACTGAAGATGGGGTTGATCCGTGTTGAAAAGCCAAGGCTCCTTGTCAGCATCGGCGGGTCCGCATCCACGCTTTCAGGCAGTGAACCGGACGTTCTGCAGGGAGGTTTTTTTCTTCCGGGATCTGCCGGGAATGAGAAAGCCGGAGAAGGGGTAGTCAGGTCCGCACTTGAATCAGGAATCCCTGTCCTTCACTTTCTTGGCCTTCGCCGTCTTGCAGGCGAGGCCGGCATACCCTATGACGGGGCTCCTGTCGCGATTTTCCTGCAGAACCGCGGAACAGCTGCCTCCGTCTCAGGCCTGGCTTTTTTCTTTCTGTATCTTCTTCATCATCCCCGGTGGAAAAAGGACCGGCCATGAAAGAGAACAGCCCTGGCAAACACCTTGCAGCAGGCGCATTCTTTCTGCTGGTCTGGGCTGCGCTGCAGCAGGTCTCGGCAGCCCCTATTCTTCATGCCATTGCCCGAGTGCCGGAAAGCATGGACAGCGGCGACCTCCTTGCGGCGGCGTCCTTTGTGGTTCTTCTGAACAGTCTCAGGGCAATTGCGCTCTACCTGGGGTGGTTTCTTGCCGGCAATGGCCTCGCATCTCTCCGGGAATCCCTTGCCCCCCTTTCATGGCTTTTGCCCGCTGCGGCCATACCGCTGACCTACTTCCTTCTTCCTGCGGTCGGTGAGGGAATCCAGCTCCACTTTGGAATTCCGGCGGTTCTCAGCGTGACATCGGTTCTTGTCATACGCTATCTCACGAGGAGCATTCCGGACTGGGTAAACAAGTCCATAGCCCTGTCCCTTTTCGTTTTTTCATTCCAGTGGCTTGACATCATTCCTTATCTCACCGCCTATGGTGCAGGGTGGGGAGAACTTTCCACATCTGTCAAAACGGCGGCGGAGCTTCTGGAAAGGGAGTGGGTACTGAACTGGTCGGGAGGAGTTGCCTTTGCCGGCCTCTTCCTGTCGGGAGTCATCACCACCGAGCTTATGGTGACCTATAGCGCCCGATTGTCAGACATGGCTCTTCTCCGTGACAGGGAGACCAAAATGGCCAGGCTCAGGGAGGAAAA
>JAAYJB010000194.1 GCA_012523155.1 Synergistaceae bacterium
TCCGGGAAAAAACAATGCCCCGGAAGCAGTTTCCGGGGCATTGGACCGTGATCATTTTTATTCGGGTTTCATGGTGTAGAGCGAACAATCCGGATTCAGCGGACGTGACGGATCCTGGTACCTGCTCTCGAAACACAGGCACGACACGGGAATATCATAGGGACCATGGATCATCCCCACAGGCCTGCAGGCGTAATAGCCTTCGGGAGCAACAATATTTTTGCCTGTATCAATCATATATCCTTCCATGATATAAACTTCTTCACAAAAATCATGATTTTGGACGTTCGGGATTTTTACTCCCGGAGCAAAACGTACCAGTCTTGTGAGATTACCGGTTTCAGGATCAAAGGACAATATTTTCTCGGATATACCTTCAGGTGCTCCAGGAACCTGCCGCCATTTACCGAGCAGAAAAGTATCGCTGAATTCAATCGTCTGTTTCGCCATTAAGAATCTCTCCTTTTACATTTTTTCTCATAATCCGAGGAAATTCGGGAGCCATGTCACTATTCCGGGAATATAGGTTACCATCAATAATACGATAATGAGCGGAATGAGCAGCAGAACAAGGTCATGGAACATTTCCCGGAGGCTTGTTTTTGCTATGCCGCAGGTAACAAACAAGCAGACACCTAAAGGAGGAGTACACATTCCGATGGTAAGGTTTACTGCTACAACAAGACCGAAATGTATGAGATCGATGTTTAAGGCCTTTACCAACGGGAGAAACAAAGGGACAAAGATTGTGATCGCACTTGTGGTGTCGATAAACGTACCTGCTATGAGCAGGATAATGTTGATCACCATGAATGCCATCCAGGGAGATGTTATGTAATCGAGAAGGGTCTGGGCAACAGTCTGCGGAATCATCTTCACAGTCAGGAACCAAATGAAAAGGCGGGCCGTCATCAGCACCGTCAGGATTATTCCGTTGGTAATGGCTGCGTCGATGAACGCCGTCCTAACCGAGGCCCAGGTCAGTTCCCGGTAAACGAGTGCTCCAAGGACAAGCGCGTAGGCCACAGCTATAGCGGCAGATTCAGTTGGTGTAAAAATCCCCCCGACAATGCCGCCTACGATTATGACAGGCATGAACAGTGCGAGAACAGCATCTTTGAACCCCTGGTAGATTTCCTTGAAGGATGCTTTTTCAGTGTGGCCGATATACCCTCGTTTTTTGCTGATTATCAGGTTCGTGACCATCAAGGAGATTCCCATCAATATACCCGGAATTACACCGCCCATGAAGAGCTTCGCGATGGAGGTGCTCACAATGACACCATAGACGACCAAAGGTATGCTGGGAGGGATAATCGGACCTATGGAACCGGACGTCGCGACCAGAGATGCGGCGTAATCCTTTGAATACCCTTTTTCCATCATGGGAGGAATAAGCAGGGCCCCGATCGCTGCAGCTGCCGCAATTGCAGACCCCGTAACAGCAGCGAAGATCATGGAGGAAACAACAACAACCATACCCAGGCCTCCGGCCCAATGCCCCACAACCGATTCAGAGAAATCGGTTATGCGCCTGGAAATACCACCGACTGCCATGAGGTTTCCTGCGAGGATAAAAAGCGGGATTGCAATAAATGCAAAATTGCTCACCCCGCCGTACATTTGCTGCACGATCACCTGGAGGGGAAGCTGTGTCCCGAAAAGTCCAACAAAGCTGACGATGCCAAGGGAAAAAGCGATGGGAACTCCCAAAAGGAAAACACCGAAAAGACCCGCTATCCATAGCATGATCTACTCACCGGCCTTCCCGCTGGAGGTCGCTATCTTCAGAACTGCCCATGTTTTTCACCTGCCGGACCAGATCCAGCAGAAGTTGTATGAGCATAAAAAAAACAGTTAGCGGAATTGCGGCATATGAAAGGCTCATAGGGACTTTTACGTATGTCATGTACTGGTCCATGTTATCCGTCACAAACCGGACCGAGTAAAAAAAGACCGCGCTCAAAAAAACGATGACTATCACATTTGTCAAAAGAGCAAACATTTGTTTCCCCTTAGGGGAGAAACACTGAACCAGAACGTCCACGTTCAAATGTGACTTATTGAAAATACCGACTGCCATGCCGAGGAAAACTGAATAGGTGAATAAAATCTGGATCACATCGTTCGCCCATGGCATCGAGAGCTGGAATACATAGCGCTGGATCACCTGGGCAAATACTATAACAAACACTCCGGCAAGGCTTACTCCGCCAAGTAAGGAGAATATTTTTCGAACAACATGCACGACAATCGCTCCTCTCTGTCGCTGAGAGAGCTGGAGTCGCTATTTCAGAAAAATAGCGACTCCAGCTCCTGTTACAGGATTCCTTTATTCCAGGGGAATATTTCTGACTTTTTCCATAACTTCAACAGGGATCATGTCACCGAGGACTTTATAAAGATCCTTCGTAACCTCCGCAAAAGCTTTCAGGTCTGGCTTTTCTTCGATCTGTACTCCGGCCTTCTTCATGGTATCCATGCGCTCTGCATCCAATTCTGCCAGCTTGGCCCGCTGATAAACGGCAGTTTCTATGGATACTTCCCTCAGTATCTGCTGATGCTTTGGTGAAAGGGAGTTAAACCATTTAGGGTTAGCAAAAACCATGGCCGGTTCATAGGTATGGTATGTCAGGCTTACATATTTCTGCACTTCATAGAACTTCATCGAGTAAATTGTAGCGATAGGGTTTTCCTGACCATCGACGACCTTCTGCTGAAGAGCAGAATACAGCTCTCCGAAGGGAATGGGAGTCGGAATAGCCCCAAGGCTCTTCATGAGTTCCACCTTGATCTTCGACTCCTGTACCCTGATCTTCAGGCCCTTCATATCGTCAGGGGTCTTCACGGGCCGGACGTTGTTGGTCATGTTCCTGAAACCGACCTCCCAATAAGCAAGGTTTACAAACCCCTTCTCCGCAAGAATTTTATTGAAATACTCTCCAACCTCGCCGTCCAAAGCTGTGTAGACCTGTTTTTTTGTCTGGAAAAGGAAAGGGACGCCAAACAGCTCAAGTTCCGGGACAAAACCGGACATATTACCGGGGCTGGCACTGCCCATCTCGATGGTCCCCATGCGTACGCCTTCCCCAAGGTCTCTCTCTCCGCCAAGCTGTCCCTGGGGGAAGATGGTGACCTTCATCTCGCCGCCCGATTTTTCCTCAACGAGCTTCTTGAAATGCTCCGCGCCGATGTGGTACTGGTGCTCAAGGCTCCCCGAGTGGGCGAACTTGAACTCTACTGCGGCAGCGAACGCCGCCCCGCTCAAAAACACCATAAACGCAAAAACTGCCGCAACGAACACTCCGCTTCTTCTCATTGTTTTCCCTCCTGTTTGATATGTGTGCCGTAAATCTCAGGCACCCTGTCATTGAAGACCGTCAGAAAATTCCGGATCTGTGACACTTCGTCGAGGTCTATGGTCACAAAACCAGCCTCCTCGCCTTCACCGCCCTCAAAAAGGACCTCACCCTTCGGGCCGAGGATCATGGACCCTCCTCCGAAGTGGGTGTCCCCGGTGGTTCCGCACCGGTTGCAGGCTACCACGAACATCTGGTTCTCTATTGCCCTGGCCCGGAGAAGTGTCTTCCAGTGATCCGCCCTCGCACTCGGCCACTCCGCGCTTACGAAGAGGACTTCAGTTCCCCTGAGAGCGTATGTTCTGAGCCACTCGCAGAACCGGATGTCATAGCATATGACACACCCTGCCTTTGCTCCTTCGAGGGAGAAAAGACATTCCTTCCGGCCGCCGGTGAAGTACTTTTCCTCCTCCATGAGCCGGATCAGGTGAACTTTGTCATAATACGCCACAAGGTCACCCTTCGGATTTATCACCTGGGCCCGGTTCGCATATCCGCTCCCGGTTGACGCAAGCACAGACCCTCCGACAAACCAGACGCCGTACTTCCTGGCAAGGCCCCCAAGAAACGCGGCGGCGTCCTTTCCCTCGGGATCTGCTAGTTCCCCGGCCCTGTCCAGCGCATATCCGACGTCCCAGATCTCGGGTATGACTACAGCCGTAGGAAGATCCGAGGGAACGGAAACGGATGCCATCCATTTTTCGATATTTTCCCTGTTTCTCTTCCGGTCCCCCAGGGCGATATCGAGCTGCAGAACACCTACTCTCAGCTTCATGGAAGCACCTCCTCAGTTTCTGTCGGGCAGGACCCGGACAGCATACTCATGCCGGATCTCCCTGCCCAGCACAGGATCTTTCAGCGAGAGGACATAATGGGATGCATACACCAGTCCCTCTCCTATAACCGGCAATGTGCCGCTGAAGAGGGCAAGTTTTCCGGATCCCGAAGGTGCATCTTCCCGTGCCAGTTCGAACAGTTTCTCGGGGGGGAGCATCCTGCCCAGGGTTCCCTCCTGGTAAAGCTTTCCGTCAGCCCAGGTCCTCAGTTCGATGGAGTCCCAGTGCCCCCGTATTTCGTCCACTCTCCAGAAGAAAGCCCCGACAACCTTCGAGCACGCCTGTTTGGCCTTCGCGACCGAAACAGTCTCAAGGGCCCTGTCGGTATGATCGCTTGCCACTGTCACGCAGAGATTCCCGCCGCAGTCCCGGGCAAGAAACACTTCACCTTCCCCTGAAGTAGACTCTCCCACCACCCACAGAAGCCCCGTACTGCAGACTCTTTCGGGCTCGACCCAGTACATTGACGGGACTTTTTCGGGGGCAGGCACCCCTATTTTCCGAAGTTCCTCCACGTGGGCCATTACTCCCGCCTGGTCACGCCCGGTGTATCCCGCGGCTACGCATGCGTCCCACGAAAGGACGACCTGCTCCGATACTCCGTCCTTTTTCTGCATCACACTTACCATCCGCATTTTCTCAGCTCCCTTTCCCATAGGAGGACGATATGCTGTCTATCTTCCGAAGCAAAATGTCCTCCGTTTTATCAAGATGCTCAAGGAGGGCCTCCCGTGCGGCCCTTTTCCGGCCATTTTTTACCGCGTCCATTATTTTTCCATGTTCTGACAGAACGTCGTCGTACCGTTTCTCGTTCATGGCAAGCATTCCGAGCCAGATCATTTCTTCGCTTGCCGTGTTCCAGAATCTTTGGAGAAGGGAGTTGCCGACCACCTGAAAAAGAATGGAATGAAATGACTGGTCAGCCGTGATAAAAGAAAAAAGGCTCCCCCGTGAATTGTCCATTTCGGAAAGAACAGAAGACATCATGGGGACAGCTTCACGTCCTGATCCGTCATCAATGAGAAGATCCATGGCTTCCCGCTCCAGGATCCTCCTTGCCTGAAACACTTCATGCAGGTCTGCAGCCGATACGTACCGGATCCGGATGTTCTTCCGGGAGTTGATTTTCAGCCAGCCTTCCTGGGAAAGCCGATGAATTGCTTCGCGAACCGGAGTTCTGCTTATCCCGAGCTCTTCAGCCAGTCCCCGTTCCTGAAGTATGGAACCGGGGAGGTATTCAAGAGAAAGGATCCGTCTTTTTATCTGTTCATAGGCCCCGGAGGCGAGATTTTTCCTTTTCATATGGCATACCACATCCTTCTATGGTATACCACAAGAATAATCATTCTTTTTTTCCTGTCAAGAGCATTTGGAATCAAAAAGGGCCCCGTGCCTGTTCTTTTTTCAACAGTACCGGGGCCCTGCGGGAAACAGCCCGGTCTTCCCGGGTTCACCTGCAGAGAAGTATGGTGAGGTCGTTTACGTTTGTGCCGGTCGGTCCGGTACGTACCAGGCATCCGCAGGCGTCAAGACCATGATAGGAGTCATTGTCGGCAAGTATTTTTTCGAGGTCAAGCCCCAGCCCCGATATGGCCGGGACGGTTTCCCCGTCCACTAACCCGCCGGCAGCGTCGGTCGGCCCGTCGGTTCCGTCCGATCCCACTGAAATGACCGCCGTGTCCGCAAGACCCCTTATACCGGCAGCGGCTGCAAGGGCAAGCTCCTGGTTTCTGCCTCCCATTCCCTTTCCCTTGAGATGAACCACCGTCTCTCCTCCAAGGAGGATCGCACAGGGAGGCTTCAGGGGATTTCCCGATGACCGGATCTCACGGGCCACGGATGCGAGAAATGCACCGGCATCCCTGGCCTCGCAGGAAAGGGTCGTCGTCAGCAGCAGCGGGACATATCCGAGTTCCCTGACAGCTTTTTCCGCCGCGGAGCACAGAGCGGTGACACTGCCGGCGATAATGGTGGTCACGTTGTCAAGCGTTTTCGGAGTTTCCTCCTTCAGGGCATCCAGAAGCCCGGGGCGCATCGACAGGGAATACTTCTCTACTATCCGCATGGCCTCCCGGACTGTGGAGCCGTCAGGGTGGGCAGGACCGGATGCAATGCTGTCAAGCCTGTCTCCAAGCACATCGGAAAGGACGATCGCAAAAACATGGGCGGGAGCGACGAAATGGGCAAACCGCCCTCCTTTCACGGCGGAAAGGCGTTTCCGTATCATGTTGATCTCAACAATGTCTGCCCCGCATGCGAGAAGCTGGTCGGTAACAGAAATAAGATCATTCAGGCCTACGCCGTCCTTCGGTTTTTCAAAAAGAGCAGACCCTCCCCCGGAGACAAGGAAAAGCACAGTATCCTTCTCCGAGAGCCCTTTCACTCCTTCAAGAAGTTTCGCCGTGCCTGCCAGTGTATTTTCATCAGGAAAGGGGTGCCCGGCTTCACGGATTTCAATGCCCTGGATATCTCCCATGCTGTGGCCGTATTTCGTGACCGCCACTCCGCCGTCAAGACGGGAGCCCAGGGCCTCAGCGGCGGCTTTCGCCATTCTCCATGCGGCTTTTCCGATGGCTGCAAGGACGATCCGTCCTCCTCCATCCAACCGTGTCAGAAATCGTTCATCCCGAAGCGCTTCTTTTACGGCATTCTCCGGAAGGACCGCTTCTATAGCCTTCAGAGCGGCTTTCATTGCATCGTCTCTTACCTGCTTCATATGCAGCCTTCACCTCTTTTCAATTTTCCCCGGCATCGCTGCGGATGAAAGAGCCTCTATGCAGTGTTCCATTGTTTCCCTGACCCCGAATCCTCCTGCCTTCGTCACAAGGAGGAGGCCATCGGCTTTCCCTCCCATGATGCGGACCAAAGGAATACCGGGCTCCAGTTCCTCAAGAAGAGA
>JAAYJB010000195.1 GCA_012523155.1 Synergistaceae bacterium
GACAAAGATACTGGGGCGCCCCGATTCCCGTCGTCTACTGCGACCACTGCGGAATCGTGCCGGTTCCGGAAGAGGAGCTTCCTGTGCTTCTCCCGGACAACGTGAAGATAACGGAAGTAGGCAAGTCTCCCCTCACCGAGGATACCGAGTGGCTTTCCGCCCCCTGCCCGAAATGCGGCCGTCCCGGGCGCCGTGAGGCTGATACCATGGACACGTTCATTTGTTCGTCCTGGTACTTCTTCAGGTACTGTTCCCCCCGGAATGACAAAGAGGTATTCTCCAGTGAAGAAGGAAACTACTGGATGCCCGTTGACCAGTATATCGGAGGCATAGAGCATGCCTGCCTCCACCTCATCTACGCCAGGTTCTTCACGAAGTTTTTCGCTGACATAGGCCTCTGCCATGCACGGGAGCCGTTCACGAACCTGCTGACCCAGGGAATGGTCATCAAGGACGGTGCGAAGATGTCCAAGTCACTCGGCAACGTAGTTGACCCCGACGAGATAATTTCAAAATACGGTGCCGATACCGCGCGGCTTTTCATTCTTTTTGCAGCGCCGCCCGCAAACGACCTTGACTGGTCGGAGAGGGGAGTTGAAGGGGCCCACAGGTTCCTGAACAGGGTATGGAGGCTTGTGGAGGAGAACCTGTCCGTCTTTTCGGGAGAAAACCGCAAGGTTCCCATGTCCTCCTTGAAAGAACCCAGGTTCCGTGACCTGAAGCGGAAGATCCATACCACGATCCGGGATGTCACCAGGGATATCGACCTGGAAAAACAGTTCAACACGGCCGTGGCGCGGCTCATGGAACTGCTGAACGCCCTTGCCTCATTCAGATCCGAAGATGAAACCGGCTGCGCGCTCCTCCGGGAGGGGATGGAGGTCCTCCTCTCCTGCCTCGATCCGTTCTGCCCTCATATATCTGAAGAACTCTGGCAGATGAGCGGTCATGAAGAGCCTCTTGCCATGCTTCCCTGGCCTGTTCCGGCGGAGGAAGCCCTTGAAGCGGATTCCGTAACGGTGGTGGTGCAGATAAACGGCAAGGTTAGGGAAAAAGCGGAATTCCCTGCCGGGCTTCATGAAGAGGAGATGAAGCGGCGTGTTCTCGAACTGCCCGGTGTGGCGAAAAGGCTTGAAGGGGTAGAGATCGTACGGATCATCGCTGTGCCCGACAGGCTTGTCAACGTGGTGGTGAAGGGGTAGTGCCCCGGCTTAAAGCCCTTACGGCGGGAGGTCCTTCGGGAAGACAGCTTCTGGAAGAAGCCCTTGAAGAGCTTGCTTCCGAGGGATATATCCGTGCAGGTACCGTTGAAGGGGGCCAATGGGCCGCCGTTATTTCCTCCGGCCGGACCGGAGGGCTCTTCGACGAAAAAAGGATCACCGTTGTGGAAGGGGCCGAGCTTCTCGGTCCCTTCCCCGATACTCTTCTGCCGTTCCTCGAGGAAGACGGGGCGTCTCAAGTTATCCTTCTTGTGTATGATGGTGCCCCGGGAAAAATTTTTTCTCCTGAAGCCAGAAAAAAAATCGCATTTCTGAAAGCGGAAAAAACATCCCTGGCACCGTGGGAGAGAAAAGGATGGATCACAGACCTTGCCCGAAAAATGGAAATCTCCATTTCAGACGATGCCGCTTCGATTCTCGCTGAAATGATAGACGATCCCGCCGAGCTCAGGTCTGAGCTGGAAAAGCTCGGGGCATACACTGCCGGTTCGGTGGTAGATGAAAAAACTGTGAGGAATCTCTCCTTCGACGAGGGGAGAAGCGGAATGCTTGCCTTTCTTGACGGGTTCTGCAGGGGGAATGCCTCAGCAGTGTTCTCAAACCTCGAGCGCATGAAAAAGGAAGAATCCGTGCTCCCCCTGCTCACGGCCCTCTACAACAGGATACGCCCGGCCCTGTATCTCGCCCTTTTCCCTGGAAAAGGAGGGGAATGGGTCAAGTTGGTGCTCCAGATCAAGGAATATCCCCTCAAGATGTCCCGTGAGGCCCTCAGGCATTACCCGAAAGAAGCTCTTTCCGATCTTGCCTCGGGGCTGCTGGCTCTTTCCTGGAAGGAAAAAACATCTGCCGCCGAAGGATGGTTCGGCTTCGAGGCGCTTCTTGTCAGGTGCATGGATTCAGCGGGGAAAAAATAAAAAAAGCCGAGTGGACTGGACCTGTCCGCTCAGCTCAAAAATTATTCTTATCCGGCCCGGGTCGATCAGGCGGACTCTCCGTGAAGGGTTTTCACCCTGTTCGTAATCATGGATTTTCTTCTTGCTCCTGTGTTGCCGTGCATGACACCTTTCACAACAGCCTTGTCGATAACGCTCTGGGCAATGGCGAGACGCTTTTCAGCGAGGGCCGTATCCTTGTTCTCCACAGCTTCCAGGACTTTTTTTACGGCATTTTTGCACCGCGTGGTCCAGAAACGATTGTAGAGCCTGTTCTTTTCACTTGTTTTCATCCTTTTTACTGCGGATTTCTTATTGGGCATGAACCTCACCTCCTCCCGGCAGAACCACGACATTCTAGCACGATTTCTGATATATTAGCAAGACATGGAACATAATGTTGATAATCCCGAAAGAGAGAGAGAAAAACAGATGCAGATCCCCCCTATGGAGGAAATATTCGGCCCTTCCGGAAAACTCGCCGAGTATTTTCCCACATTTGAATACAGGAAGCAACAAGTTGATCTTGCAGAGGAAGTCCGGTGTACTCTTCTGAACGGAGAAGGGGAAATTTTGGCTGCCGAAGCTCCCCCCGGTGTGGGAAAAACATTCGCTCTTCTTGTTCCGGCCATGATCAGTGCAGCAGCCGGAGGGAAAAAAATACTTTTTCTCACCGCAGGCATCCCGCTGCAGGAACAGCTTATAGAAAAAGACCTGCCGGCGCTCAACCGGCTTCTCGGTCTTTCGCTCCCCTTCGGACTGCTCAAGGGAAAAGGCAATTACGCCTGTCTTCTCAAGGCAGGAGAGAGTGGCGAAACTGCCGACGGCAGGGAAGGATATCTCTCCTTCGGTGACGGAGGAGCGGCCTCCAGAAAGATTGCAGAATGGCTCAGTTCAACGAAAACGGGTGATCTTTCCGAAGTATCCCTGCCTCCCGACTCTCCGGCCGTGCTCAGGATCGCCGCCTCTTCCAGGGCTTGTCTCGGGGCCGCCTGTCCCTTCAGGGACCGGTGTTTTGTAAGGAAATCACTTCGGGATGCCCAGGAGTGGTCTGTTATTGTCGCCAACTACCACCTTTTTTTCTCCTATCTTCTCGGGGCGGGAAAACCGTTTCCTGTACAAGCCGAAATTCTCATCTGTGACGAGGCGCACAGGATTCCGGAGGCAGCCCGGTCTTCCATGGCACAGTCTGTATCCGCAGATGAATTTGCCCGCCTTCTCAGAAGCCGGGCAGTCCAGGATGGAGCAGCTCTGATCGAGACGGGGGCAACGGCAGGAAAGACCTCTGCGCTTGCAGGAGAGGTCCGCCTGGAGGCTGCACGATTCTTTGAGCTTCTTGAGATCAAATGCCCGGCGAATAAAGCTTCCTTTACGTCCCGTAACGAGGAACTCTGGCACCAGCAGGCAGTGGTAAGGGAGAAAACTGATGAACTCCTTCGTCTCTTCTCATTTCTGGAAGATAGTCAGGATGAACTCGATCCCGAGCATTCCCGCATTTCCGTCTGGATGGACGAACTGAAACGGACTGCAGATGTCCTCACCTGGTGCACTGAGACATCCGGATATCCGTCATGGGCATATTGGAAGGAAGGACGGTCGCTTTCAAGTGCGCCTGCCTCTCCCCTCGAGGAGCTTTCTGAGTGCTTCCGGTCTTTTTCACCTGAGACTGCCGTTTTTGTATCGGCGACTCTTGCCCCCGGAGGAAAGTGGGGATACTGGACGGGGGAGACAGGCGTCGCTCCCACACGCTTTTTTATAAGCGATTCCCCGTTCAGTCTCGACGAGCAGATGGAGATCGTTGTGGTCGACACCGGGCTGGAAGTTATGGATCCGTGCTATGATAGAACTGTCTGCGCAGTAATGGAAAAACTTGTTGAAGCCAATGGAGGCAGCACTCTTCTTCTTGTCAGCTCCCTGAGGCTTCTTCGGAAAACTGCCGAAATCCTCAGAAACAGAAAAAGAGCGTACACGATCCTTGTGCAGGGGGAGCTTCCGAGGACGGAACTCCTGCGCGCTTTCCGTGAGGA
>JAAYJB010000026.1 GCA_012523155.1 Synergistaceae bacterium
ACGAGCATCACCAGGGGCATAGACGGAACATGTATCGTTGCCGCCGAAATACGCAACAGGGGGGAGTTTTCGAGTACAGGAGGTTCAGTTGCGGTCCATCCCGGGACACTGACGCATGGCACGCTGATTGGATCCATACCTCTCCCGCCCATCGAACCAGGCAGTTCGACGACTGTCCGCTGCGAATTTCCCCTGTCGAAACTGACACAGGCCCCCGTCTTCAACGATCAGTGGGCCGTATTCCTCTGTCTCGAGGATGTGCTTCCCGCCGAGCTGAACAGGTCGAACAACGTGATAGTACGATACCTCTCCGCGGAAACCGGTGAAAGCGGAGGTTGCGGAGTGACTTCAGGGATCGGTTTATCTCACGCCGCACTGTTTTTTCTTCCCCTCTGGCTGTTGGCCGGATGGAAATGGAGAAACCGAAGGAAATGACAAACAGCACAGGACAGCAGAGATAAAGCAATCGCAGAATTGAAATCATGCAAGCTTTCCTTAAGGGCCTCCCTCAGAAAACGGGAGCCTTTTTTTGCTATTGATTTGGGAAAATAAAATAATACATTAATATCTCCAATAACAGGAACGAATACAAAAGCCTGCAAAAAAGGAAGAAATACCTTCCCTGAAATCGACGACACCATCTTTTACCGCTAAAAAACCTCAGCATGGCACCCCTGTCAAATTGACAAAAATACGTTCTAAGACGTAATGTCTCATAAAATTATGTCATAACTCAAACCGAAGTTTTTTTACCGCTGAGATCGCTTGATACATATTATTTCCTGTTGAGGAAAACCATGAAGGGAGACATAAAAAATGAATAAATATGGTGCAGAGTTTTTCGGTACGTTCTGGCTTGTTCTTGGAGGATGCGGAAGCGCCGTGCTTGCGGCAGCCTTTCCGAACGTCGGAATTGGTCTGCTCGGAGTATCGCTGGCATTCGGCCTTACAGTAGTAACCATGGCCTACGCAATCGGGCACATTTCGGGCTGCCATCTCAACCCGGCAGTATCGATCGGCCTCTGGGCAGGCGGACGTTTTCCCGCTTCCCAGGTTATCCCCTATATTATCGCCCAGGTACTGGGAGCGATCACTGCAGGGGCAGTACTCTTCTTCATCGCCAGCGGCAAGGCAGGATTTGATGTAACTGCCGGATTTGCCACCAACGGTTTCGGCGAGCACTCGCCCGGCGGGTACTCCATGATGGCCGCCCTCGTCACCGAAGTGGTGATGACCATGATGTTCCTCATCATTATCCTCGGCGCCACCGACAAGCGGGCCCCCCAGGGATTCGCGCCCCTGGCCATCGGGCTCGGCCTCACCCTGATCCACCTTATCAGTATCCCCGTGACCAACACCTCAGTGAACCCGGCAAGGAGCACGGGCGTAGCCGTTTTCCAGGGGGGATGGGCAATCTCCGAGCTGTGGCTTTTCTGGGCTGCACCTATCGCCGGAGCTATCCTCGGAGCCATGGTCTACCGCATGATCAGCCAGGAGAATTCCTGATCACGAAACGGGAACCTGAAAGAGAACCCAGAAAAAAGCAGTTTCCCGATTCCGCGGGAGGCTGCTTTTTTTCTTGCGTGGTTTTCCGAGTTTCCTCAACGGAAAAATACATTAAATAATTATTTATTAAATATTATTTATTTATTAATATAATTAGGTAAAGCATCCCCTTGACAATCAGGACATTTAGCTGTATCGTGCTCCCAAATTTCGGGGAAAGGAGAAGCATACCGATGATTTCCAGGATAAACGCAACCTTCGTGTTTGAATTCGCGTTTAGCTG
>JAAYJB010000196.1 GCA_012523155.1 Synergistaceae bacterium
ATCGAGCTCGACTTTATGGATCTTGTGAAGGCTGCCGACAGTGTATGTATAGCGAAATGGATCATCCGCACCGTAGCGGAAGAGATGGGACTGAAGGCAACATTCATGCCCAAGCCTCTCTACAAAATGCCCGGAAACGGTATGCACGTCCATCAGTTCCTTGAAAAAAACGGAAATACCCTTTTTCCCGGAGACGGTCTCCACGGGCTGTCACCCCTGGCCCTTTCCTACACATCCGGGCTGCTTGAACACAGTCTGACGGGAAGCCTTCTCGCTTTTACCAACCCGAGCACCAACAGCTACCGCCGCCTTGTCCCGGGATATGAGGCTCCCATAAGCGCGACATTCGCCAGGGGATCGAGGAGCGCCGCCGTCCGCATCCCCGGCTACCTGAAAAAAGACGAGGTCCGAATAGAATACCGGACCGGCGATGCATCGGCGAACACTCACTTCATGCTCTCCGCAATGGCACTTGCAGGAGCGGATGGAATATTCAGAAACGCCGACCCCGTAGCCGCGGGATTCAGCAGCGCGGAAGCCAGGGAAGACAAGGTTTTTCCGCTGAACCTTCATTCTGTGCTCGCAGGCTTGGAGAAGGATCATGAGTTCCTCCGCCCGGCCTTCCCCGAAAAATTGCTCGAACTCTGGACGAAGCGAAAAACAGAGGAGGCGGAGTACGTCTACAACGCTCCAACACCCCAGGAATACGAGCTTTACTTCTGATACGAAAAAAGGTAAGGAGCCCCGGAAAACCCGGGGCTCCTTACTTTTTCCAATCTGCCTGTCCCGGCAATGGACTAACCGAGGAATGCCAGCAGCAGCCCTCCTGCCAGCACAGATCCTATCTGGCCCGAAACGTTGGCGCCGACGGCATGCATGAGGATAAAATTATTCTTGTCCTCTGCGGCTGCGAGCCGCTGCACCAGCCTCGCCGACATGGGGAAAGCCGAGATGCCCGAAGCTCCTATCATAGGATTGAGCTTCCTCTTTCTGAAGAGGTTGATGGCCTTTGCGGACAGAACACCGACAGCAGTGTCAAGGATGAACGCCACAAGGCCCATGCAGAGTATGAGGAGCGTCTGGGACTGAATGAACCGGTCCCCTGTCATTGTCGCCGAGATAGCCAGCCCGAGAAGTATGGTCACTATGTTCGCCAGCTCGTTCTGGGCTCCTTTCGCGAGGCGGTCCACAACACCGCTTTCACGAAGAAGGTTTCCGAACATGAGAAAGCCTATGAGGGAGGCGGAGGGCGGAGCAAACATTCCCGCCACGAGAGTTACCCCTATGGGGAAAAGGATCTTCAGTTTTCTGGAAACAGGCTTCTCATGGTAGGGCATGGGAATTCTCCGCTCTTCCTGTGTTGTAAGAAGTTTGATAACTGGAGGCTGGATCACGGGAACAAGGGCCATGTACGAGTAGGCCGCCACTGAAATGGGCCCGAGAAGATGGGGTGCGAACTTCGCTGAGACGTAGATCGACGTGGGCCCGTCAGCTGCACCGATGATGCCTATCGAGGCCGCTTCCTTCAGGTCAAATCCGAAGAACAGGGCAAGTCCCATGGTGAGAAAGATCCCTGCCTGGGCAGTAATGCCGAAGACAAAAGTCACGGGGTTCTGAAAAAGAGGGGTAAAGTCGATCATTGCTCCGATGGCGATGAAAATGAGCAGGGGAAACATTTCGTTTGCTATCCCGGCATCGAACAGTATACTCAGAGCCCCATGCTGGATATGTTCGCCTGCCACATGGGTCAAAGCCGAAGTAAACGGAATATTCACAAGAAGCGTCCCGAATCCCATGGGAAGAAGGAGGGATGGTTCGTATTCCTTTGCAATAGCAAGATAAAGGAGGACGGCACCCACTCCCATCATGACCGCCTGCCTGCCTGAAAGCGCCAGAAATCCTTCGAAAAGCTGCTCCATTAATGCTCTCTCCTTTATGAACGCACATGATGTGCAGGAATATAAAAAGACCCCCGGCGCAGGGAAATTTCTGCGCTGAAGGTCTCGCTCTATCGGCAAAAGCCAACGATAAAAGCCGGGCTTGAGACCGTGATGGTGACTTTCATCCCGCAAGCTGCTCCCCTGCGGAATGTATTGTACCCTGAGAGAAGGGCTTGTCAATGGTTTGCCGTCTCTCTTTCGGGTGCAGCTCTATTTCGTTCCGGGTGCCTTTCAGCCGGACACTTCCTATCCATTGCATAAAATAACGGCGACGAAATTCCACCCACCGCGATATAATAAATGACAATAAATTCCGTCAGAGAGGTTTTAGAAGATGAAAAAAATAGCAGCCGCGGCACTTGCATCCATTCTGGGTTCTCTTGCCTTCTTTATTGTTACGGCAACAACCAAGGAAGAAGAGACTTTTCTGGACATCACTCCCCCGCCGGCAGCCACAGGGGAAGCGTCCGAAAAAACTCCTGCCGTCTCGTTATTTTCAATACCGTTGACTATTACCGCCGAAGAGACCTCCCGCCTTCTCGAGGAAGCTCTCGTGAATCCTCTGTACAATGTGAAGGGGCAAAAGCTGGATGACAGCTACGGCGAATCCGATGCCGACGTGCTCGTCGAAAAAACCGGGCCTGTTGCCGTAGTTCTGGAAAACAACGCCGCACAGTTTTCGCTTCCCTTCCGTTTTGAAAGCCTGATCCGGTGGAAGGGCAATATTTTCGGAATTTCCTCGAGCACGAAACAGGAGATCTTCGGCGGCGGCACACTCAGGCTGAAGGTGAGGCCCAGGATCGATCCGGACTGGAAGCTGAGGCTCGACGGAGAACTCGGCGTGGAGTGGAAAAAAAGCCCGGCCATAACCATACTCGGACAGAAAATCGGAATTGCGGGCTTTCTCTCGTCCATCCTCGAAGAACGTTCAGGAGATCTTCTTCTGCGTGCAGAAGAAGAAATAAACCGCTCCATACGCCTGAAAGAGCATGCGGCAAACCACTGGAATGAGATGCAAACACCCCTCGCTCTCTCCGACTCTCCGAAAGTCATGCTTTCCATCAAACCGGTGTCCGTTTCCATGCCCCCGTTCAGTGCGGCAGGAGGAGTGCTGTCGACCCACCTGACACTGAAATGCATCCTCAGGGTTTCCTCTGATTTCGCAGGAGCGGAAAAGCAGAAGTCCAGCGCCCTTCCTCCGCTCACTGTTCTTCCGTCTGACCTCGACCCGGGTTTCCTCGTCAACCTGGAGACATTTTTTCCCTACAGTGCGCTTGGAGAATATGCATCGGCCCAGGAACTGCCCACAGTTGACCTGCCTGCAGGAGGAGAGGTTACCGTTGAGAAGCTTTCTTTCTTCGGGAGCGGAGGACGCCTCGTGGCAGCTGCCGCTATACGGGGAAAGGCACCCATGGGAGGAACCCTGAAAGGGGAGGCTTTTCTCTCCGGGAAACCAGTATTTTCAAGCGATGACCAGGTGCTCCGCATCGAAGAATTCGACTTCGATGAAAACTCCACAAAAGGCCTTTCAAAGGCCGCTTCATGGATCATCAGGCCCATGATCGTCAAGGCCATCAGCAGCAGGCTTGTATTTCCGGTCGGTGAACTCAAGGAAAAGGCTCTTCTGTCAATTGCCGATGCCCTGGGAAATAAAAGGCTTTCCGATGAAATGGTCCTCGACGGCTCTGCCGGTTCTCTCTCCCTCGAACATTTCTCCGTCGGCGGTGACGGTATCCATTTATCCTTTTCGCTTGGAGGAAAAGCTGCCCTGAGATACGAAAGAAAAAAGTGAACGGGGAGTTTGCTGCTGGATTGAAAAATACGTTTTTTGTGTTACAATTTATTATGAATAGAAAGTTAATGAAAGAATATCTGCGCTGTTGATTCCCCCTTTGGGGTACGCTCTTGAAAGGGAGGTGTTTGCGATGGGCGGAATCAAGCAGAAAATTGATTCTATTGCTGTTAAAACACTCATTTCGTACCTCGATTCAGACCCGGAAAACAATATTCCCCGTATTCTCCAGTGGCTCCGGCATTTTGATAAAGACTCTCCCTACAACTCTATGTATGAACAGATCTCGAAATATCTTGAAGATCCCTCCAATAACTGGAACATTTTCATGAAAACAATCTATTCCAATTCAAGGATCGAGCCCCGGGTCCGGAAGAGACTTTTCGGGAATTTCGCGCTCAATGCGGGATTTCTCGGAAAAAGGCAAAGGTCTGCAGTTTCTGAAGCAGAGGGATGCAACGTTCCATGGGCCATTCTGCTGGATCCCACTTCCGCATGCAATCTGAGGTGCATCGGCTGCTGGGCTGCACAGTACGGGCAGCAGTTTTCACTTGATTACAATCTTCTCGACCGGATCGTCCGACAGGGAAAGGAGATGGGAACGTTTGTCTATCTCTTTACAGGCGGAGAGCCGCTGCTCAGGAAGGATGACATAATAAAACTCTGTTCCTCTCATGGAGACTGTATTTTTTCCGCATTCACCAACGGAACACTCCTGGACGAGCCGTTCGCCGACAAAATACTCGAAGTCGGCAACTTCGTTCCGGCGATCAGCATTGAGGGATTCGAGGAAGAAACCGACATGCGCAGGGGAAAGGGTACGTACCGGGCGGTGCTCCGGGCCATGGATATACTCCGGGAAAGAAGGCTGCCCTTCGGATTTTCCTCATGCTATCACAGGAAAAATACTTCGGTCATAGGCAGCGAACAATTTTTTGACGAAATGATGGACAGGGGCTGCCTTTTCGGATGGCTCTTCACGTATATGCCCGTCGGCAGGGACGCAGTGCCGGAGCTCATGGCCACTGCTGAACAAAGAGAATTCATGTACCGCAGGGTCAGGGAATTCAGAAGGACAAAACCGATTTTCACCCTTGATTTCTGGAACGACGGAGACTACGTCGAGGGATGTATCGCGGGAGGGCGCTGCTATCTCCATATAAACGCCGCGGGCGACGTTGAGCCGTGCGCATTCATCCACTATGCCGACTCCAACATAAAGGAAAAATCACTCCTTGAAGCCCTGAAGTCCCCTCTTTTCATGGAGTACCGGAAAAAACAGCCATTCAGCCGTAACTATTTCCGTCCATGTCCCCTCCTCGACAATCCGGGTTGCCTCTCGTACATTGTCCATGCTTCGGGAGCATCTTCCACCGAGTTTTCCGCTCCTGAAGACGTTGACACTCTGACCTCAAAATGCACCCGGGCTGCAATGGCCTGGGAACCTGTAGCCCGGAGACTTGCGGAGGAAAAACTTCAAGGGATACCCGAAACAGCGGAAACAGCTGCAGGAAAAGAGAAGAACCTGTAAATCGGTCACCTCATGTATGGGCTGCACTCACCGAAGGGGGCTTCCGGGCGGAGTCCCCTTTCTCGTCCGGATATATCTTTTCTCTCCGGGACAACGGTGAACTGACGTATTCCTTAACCTCAAAGAACACGACTGTTCATCCTCCAAAAATCCATCGCTTTAGTTCTTCGACCGAGCTTTCACCTATGACCTTTATACCGTTTCTCCTGAGAAGCCCGGCCGCGATCCCTTCGCCGGGGACCATCTTCCCGGAAAAGCTTCCATCGTAGACCATTCCCGCCCCGCATGAGGGACTTCTTTCCTTAAGCAGTGCCCCCATGCATCCGTACAGCAGCGCAATGTTCACGGCCTGGAGGGCCCCCCGTTCAAAGTTTTCCGTTACATCAATTCCCCGGATCGTCTTCACCCTGCCGCCAATAATTTCAGCCGGATCCCTCGGAGTCGGAAGTCCGCCCATTATTTCCGGACATACGGGAACAAAAAAGCAGGAATCTATGAATGAAAGGATCTCCCTGTTCTGAGCGCCGTTCCCATCGTACCTGCAGGCAATTCCCAAAAGACACGCACTTACCAGGATTTTCAGGACATCTCACTGCCTTTCTTTTTGTTTGCCGACAAAATTATACAACCTTGTCAAAAGGATCTATTGAAAAAAGGTTTCCTGAAGCAAAAAAAGGCCCCGGGAAAATCCGGGGCCTTTCTGCCGATCATTCGTTACAGAATATTGGTGCTTATTTCAGGATGCCGGCTTCCTTGAAGTACTTGAGTGCGCCGGGGTGATAGGGTATCAGCATCTTGTCGGGCTCGGCCACGAGGTCGGGACCGAAGCCGCGGACTGCGGCCGCCACGCTGCGCACGCCCTCAAGGTTCTCATAGAGGGACTTGGTCATCTGGAAGACGAGATCCTCGGGGATATCCTCCCTGGTGATGATAAGGTCGGCAGGGTCTCCGCAGGTCTCTACGTCATAGTCCTGGTTCGGGTAGGTCCCGGCCTTAAGAACTCTCTTGTCAATGAGGGGGTTGATCTTCTTCAGGGCCTGGTATCCATCTTCCTCGATGGGAAGAATGACGACCTTGTTGGTGACCATAAGCTCGCTGATGGCTGAGGCGCCGGGGGTGAAACCGAGGATGGCTCCCTGGATGAGACCGTCTGACATCATATCGACGGCCTGGCTGGCTTCCACGTATTCCGGGGTAATGTCCTTGTAGGTGAGGCCGTACGCAGCAAGGATCTCCCGTGCGTCAAGCTCTCCGCCGCTGCCTACGGGTCCCACTGCGACCCTTTTGCCTTTGAAATCGCTGATGGACTTGATCCCCTCGTCCTTCAGGGCTACCACGGTTTTGGCATCGAACATGACGCCGCCCGTAAGAGCACGAAGCCATGTATGAGGCTTGCCCTCGTACTTCTCGATGCCGTTGAATGCCCTGTAGGCCTCATTGGCCCTGCAGACAGCCACTTCAATGTCCTTCGTGCGGATCATGTCGATATTCTGAACGGCGCCGGCAGTAGCGATCGCAACAGCTTTCATATCCTTGATATTGGCGTTCCATATCTTCGCCATGGCCATGCCTACCGGGTAGTTCATTCCTCCAACCCCCGCGGTTCCCATGGTGATATGGGTCACGGCAAACGCAGCGCTGCTGAAAAGGAACAGAGAGAGCATTACAGCTGCAAGAACTATGTTTCTTCTTCCCTTAATCATGTTTCATCCTCCTTCTGGGCTCAGCCCGACTTTGTGGGAATATCCCACGATATTTCGATTACCGACTGCAAAAAAGCATGTTTATTGTACGGTTTTTTCTTCCGTTTGCCTTCCGTATTTTTTCCGAATATACAGCGTTCCTGCGATGGCAATCGCAGCAAGCCCGAAACCGATCAAATCGGAATTGATTCCAGGTGCTATAAGCGAAAGGGCGGAAGCGAAAAACAGCAGCCTTATCAGGAAGGGAAGGTTTACGAAAAGGAAACCTTCAACTGCAACTGACAGCAGCGCCGCACCCATGAGACCTGAAACTGCAGCCCACGCGATGACCAGGGAACTGTCCGCCTGGAGAAGTATTGCCGGCGCATAGATGAAGAAAAATGGAACGATGAATCCGGCGAGAGCCAGCTTGAACGCTGCCCAGCCCACCTCGTTGGTTCCGGCCCCTGACATGCCGGCCGCTACGTAGGATGCAAGAGCGACAGGCGGTGTCACCGTGGAAAGGCAGGCGAAATAGAATACGAAGAAGTGGGCCTGAAGCCCCGGCACTTTCATCTCGTGAAGTATGGGGACCGCTATTGTTGCCGCGATGATGTAGCATGCACTCGTCGGCAGTCCCATGCCCAGCACTATGGAGACCACCATGCACAGGACAAGCGTGACGAAAAGACTCCCATAGGAGAGGGCCACGATATTGTCAGCCAGGATGATGCCGATTCCCGTCATTGAAAGCACTGCCACTACGAAACCTGCATTTGCCATGGCAACGCTCAGACTGAGACAGGACCGGGCAGAGGAAACTGCCAGAGGAATGAGCTTGTCAACGCCCATTCTCGTCTCCTTCCTGAGGAAGGACAGGAGCCATGTGACAAGTATGGAATAAAAAGCTGCGTACAGGGGGGTAAAATGCTGCATGAGCAGCACAACGAGAATTATGATGGGCAGAAACATGTGCCCGTACCGAAGTATGGTTTTTTTCACGTCAGGAAGATCTTCTTTTTCGAGACCTTTAAGGCCGATCTTCCTTGCCCGGAGGTCGACCTGGAAGAAAACCGCTGCGAAATAGAGCACGGCCGGAATAACTGCGGCCGCAGCGATTGAAATGTAGGGGATCCCCAGGAATTCAGCCATGATGAAGGCGCCGGTTCCCATGATGGGCGGCATGATCTGCCCGCCGGTAGAAGCCGCGGCCTCGATGGCACCTGCGAAATACGGCTTGTATCCTATTTTCTTCATGAGAGGAATGGTGAAGGCTCCCGAGGTCGCCACGTTGGTGGCCGCACTGCCGCTGATCATTCCCACAAGCGCGCTTCCGATAACCGCAACCTTGGCCGGGCCTCCAACGAGTCGGCCTCCGAGGGCGAGAGAGACATCATTGAAGAGCGTGCCGAGACCGCTTTTCTCAAGGAAGGACGAAAAAACGATGAAGAGCACGAGATATGTAGCCGCGATGCCGATGGGGAGCCCATATATGCCTTCAGTGGTGAGATACATCTGGTAGATGATCCTCTGTATCGTATAGCCCCTGTGGGAAAGCACCCCGGGAATATGTCTGCCCAAAAAGGCATAAAGAAGGAAAACAATGGCAAGGATGAGCAAACCTTTTCCTGCTACACGCCTGCAGGCCTCAAGCACCAGCAGGATGGCAACAGCTCCGAAATAGTAATCACGTGGAAGTGCCACACCGCCCCTCAGTGCGAAGGCATCCACGTTGATCACGGTGTACCCGCACACGGCTATCGAAGCGACGATCAGCACCAGGTCCATGAAGCTGGGCCTGGTCTGGACAGACCTGCCTGAAGCCGGGTAATACATCCAGACAAGAGCGAGAATGAACCCCAGGTGTATCGCTCTGTGCTTGAACATGGGAGGCATTCCGAACCTCGACGTTACAAGGTGATAGAGGATAAACACGCAGGACAAGACTATAATCGAGGTAGTCCAGAAAGGACTCAGTTCAGTGCGATATCGGCATTCTTTCGTGGCTTTTCTCAGGACAGCATCGCCCTGGGTAGCCGGCTCGCACTGTGTGACGCCAAATTCCTTTGCCATGTAATTCCCTCCGTAAAGGTACTTTGAAATGTTGATGCCACTTCCCATTTATCTTATGCATAATATATTCTATACGCACCGAGAAAGAAAAGCAAAATGTATAATGTATTCATTCCTTCAATTCTCTCAGTCGCACAAAAATAAGAGGCACCTGAATTTTTCCGGGTGCCTCTTTTCTGCACTGTAAAGCGAAATTGTATTATAGAGTCTTTTTCTTCATGGACTGTTTCTGGAGGAACCACATGACTGCCATTATGGCAATTCCGATGGAGTCCGTCAGCAGCCCCGGGAAAATAAGCGTTATGGCCGCTCCAAGGAACACGACCCGCTCGATAAAATTGAGCGTTCTCATCCAATACCCCGATCCGGCCAGGGCTAGCGCAAAAGCTCCTATCAGGGAGGTCACGACCATAAGGAGGATCTCCGGAAGCGTCGTGTCGATGAGGAGAAGTCCGGGGTTGTATACAAAAATGTACGGGATCATGAACCCTGCCAGTGCGAGTTTCAAGCCGTTGAACCCTGTTTTCACAGGGTCGCCTCCCGCAATGCCCGCTCCGGCATACGCAGCCAGGGCGACGGGGGGGGTCAGGTCGGCAACGATCCCGAAGTAGAAGATGAAGAGGTGTGCCGCCATGATGGGCACGCCGAACTTCATTATTGCAGGAGCAGCCATGGACGCGAGGACAATGTATTTCGCGGTGGTTGGAAGGCCCATGCCGAGTATGATGGAGGCGATCATGGTGAGCACAAGGGTGAAGAAGAAGCTCCCCCCGGAAAGCACAACGATTCCATTGGCTATTTTCAGCCCCACACCGGTAAGCGTCACCACTCCGATGATGATCCCTGCGCAGGCACAAGCCGCCGACACGCCTATAGCGGACCGTGCACCGTTTTCCAGCGCCTCGAATATATCCTTGAAGTTGAGCCTGGTATTTTTCCGCATCATGGCGATGACAACAGTCACAATAATGCAGACAAGCGCAGCCCTCAGGGGCGTGTACCCCTTGACGAGAAGATAGACGATGACGAAAAGGGGAAGGAGAAGGTGCCAGCCATCAGCGAAGACCTTTTTGATGTCGGGAAGCCTGTCCTTGGGGATCCCCTGGAGCCCGAGCCTCTTGGCCTCAAAATGCACCATGAGTCCCACGGCGAGATAATACAGGATCGCAGGAAGGGCCGCCGCTATGGCTATTTCGATATAGGCTATTCCGATAAACTGGGACATAACAAAGGCAGCGGCTCCCATGATCGGGGGCATAAGCTGTCCTCCTGTTGATGCAGCCGCTTCCACCGCTCCAGCAAACTCCGCTTTGTATCCGATGCTCTTCATGAGCGGTATGGTGAAGGTACCCGTTGTTACCACGTTCGC
>JAAYJB010000197.1 GCA_012523155.1 Synergistaceae bacterium
TCCTCCTTCACATCTACCGACTTAAGATAAAACCTTCTTGTCCCTTTGTAAAGGCTGAAGTTTCCCCATACAAGGGGTTCAACGCTTCCGCCGAACCTGACTCTACCCCGGGAGGCTCCGGGTACCGAGACCCACACGGGGCCGAGAGACCTGAGCAACAGGTAGAGGGAGACATTTCCTTCAGGGTCGGCGTTGCGGCGCAGGACGACCCCCGACTGCGAGACGAAGCCCTGGGGGGTGTTCTCGCTCACGGAGACTGTTCTTTGATCCCGAGCCTCTTCAGGTCCGACTCGGACCTGCGCCAGTCCGCACGGACCTTGACCCAGAGGTCGAGAAAGACCCTGTGGCCTGTGAGCGACTCTATTTCAAGGCGGGCAAGCCTTCCGATCTCCTTGAGGCGGGATCCCTTGTCGCCGATTATGATCCGCTTCTGCCCTTCGCGCTCCACGCAGATCGTAGCCCGGATGAAAAGGACCGTCCGTTCCGGGTATTCGTCGGGACTCTTGTACTCCTCTATCTCGACGGCGGCGCTGTGGGGAACTTCCTCGTGGGTGAGCCTGAGGACTTTTTCCCTGATGATCTCGGAGGCTATGAACTTTTCCGGGCGGTCTATGAAGATGTCCTCATCATAGAAGGGAGGCCCTTCTGGAAGGAACTTCCGGACGAGGGAGACGAATTCGTCGATCCCCTCCCCGGTCCGCGCGGAGACGGCCACGGCTCCTGCCGGTCCGAGAGCTTCCCCGTACACTCCCCGTGCGTTTTCAACGAAGTTCTTGCCCTTGACGGCGTCGCATTTGTTCACCACGAGGATGACCGGTGTGGATGATTTCCGGAGGCATTCAATGATCTGCCGGTCTTCGGGACCGATGGATCTGTCGCCGGCCTCAACAATGTAGCAGACGAGGTTGGCGTCGTTCATTGAGGCGACCGCAGCATCGACGATGGTCCTGCCGAGGGCGTGCTTCGGCAGGTGGATACCGGGCGTGTCGGTGAAGACGATCTGAAATCCGTCACCGTTGTAGACGCACCGGATGACGTTGCGCGTGGTCTGGGGCTTGTCGGATACGATCGAGGCCTTGTACCGGATGAGCCGGTTGACAAGGGACGATTTTCCAACGTTGGGGCGCCCTGCGAGGATAACGATGCCTGCTCGGAAGGATGGTGTGCCTTCAGCGCCTGTCATGGCCTGTTCTCCCTGTTGAGGAGGAAGGGGGCCGGAAAGAGCGCCGCGAGGCTTACCACGGCGGGGGTTCCGCCCTCGTCGAGGACAAGAAGCAGTTCGGGATTGAACTCGGCGAGGAACTGCCTGCATGCCCCGCAGGGAAGGCAGGGAACACCGTCCTGCCCCGCTATGGCGACGGCTAGAGGATGGGTTTTCCCGGCGGCGACCATGGCCACGGCAGCGGACCGTTCCGCGCAGAACGAGAGACCGTAAGAGGAGTTCTCCACGTTGCAGCCGGTAAAGAATTCAGGCCTTCCACGGACGAGAAGCGCCGCACCCACTGAAAACCCGGAGTATGGCGCGTAGGCTTTTTCCCGCGCCATCTTCGCCGCGTCAAGGAGGCGGGCGGCGGGGGGATAGTCTCCGGGCCAGGATGCGCGAAAGGGAGAAAGGGAAATCATTCTCCGCCCTCCGGGAAGAAGAATCCCTGTTCCTTCGGCCGGAGCCTGAGGAGCTTTATCCTGTGATCCTCCACCTCGAGGACTTCGATCTCCCAGAGCCTGCCTCCGGAGGGAGACGTGTAGAGTATCTTTTCCCCCGGCGAGGGGAAGTCTCCGGAAATGGAGAGCACAAGGCCGCCAAGGCTCTCGGCATCCTCCGATTCGAAGGATGACTCGAGGAAGTCGCTGAGGTCTTCAAGGCCGAGATGGCCCTGAACGAGATATGACCCGTCCTCCTCGGGCAGAAGGGTCGGTTTTTCCTTGTCGTATTCGTCCTGGATCTCTCCGACGATCTCTTCAAGAAGGTCTTCGAGGGTCGCGATGCCTGCTACTCCGCCGTATTCGTCCACCACGATGGCCATGTGGACGTGGCGTCCCTTCATGGTGTTGAAGAGCTCCACGACACGCATGCTTTCGGGTACGAACAGGGCGTCGCGCATTATTTCAGAGACGGGCAGAGAGAGATCGCCTGCCATCAGCGAGGGGATGGTGTCTTTGACATAGAGGATCCCCACGATGTCGTCGGGGCTTTCATCGTACACGGGAACACGGCTGTGGCCGTGCTCCTGGAAGATCTCCATGGCTTCCTTGACGGTGGAGTCGGATGCCACGGCGTCCATGTCGGTCCGGGGGACCATGATCTCGTAGACCCTGGTCTCCTCGAAGGAGATGATCCCGTGGATCATCCGCCGCTCAACTTCCTCGAGAGCGCCTGACTCTTCGCCGATGTTCACCATCTGCTCGAACTCCTCCCTGGTGACGAAGGGGTGGCGGGCCTTGAGGTCTACCTTGAGGAGCACGCCCAATCCCCTGACTACCCAGAGCATGATCCACAGGAACGGTGCGAACAGGATGTCGAGCATTCTGAGCAGCGGGAGCGAGAAAGCGAGCATTGTGTCCGACTTGATGATGGCGACGCTCTTGGGGAAAATCTCCCCGAATATTACGATGAGTGCCGTCATTGCAGGAACGGCGATTATGACGCCCTTCGCGCCGAAGGCCCCTATGGCCAGGGACGTGGCGACGGCGCTCGCGGCGATGTTGACGAGGTTGTTGGCTATGAGGACGATGGTGAGCACGCGCTGAATGTCCCGGAGGAGCCAGGTGAAGAATCCCTTGAGGTAGGGGTACCGCTCTATGAGCGCGAGTATTTTGCCTCTTCCGGAGGAGGTGATCGCCGTCTCGGAGGCGCTGAAGAACGCGGAAAGCAACAGCAGTACCGTGAGGATCAGAAAGCTTTCTGCGAAAACCATGTTCACTTTCCTCTCACCCCGCTTTCGGCGACTGAAGCAGCCGCCAGCAGAGCATCCCGTATCTTTTCCTGGGCTGTTTCCATTGCGGTACGCCGTTCATCAGTGTCGTGGTCCCAGGCAAGGAGATGAAGGAAGCCGTGGGCGAGCATGAGTGCCATCTCCCGGAGGAAGTCTTCCTCAGTTGAGACGGTTTTTCTCACGTACTCGGGACAGATGAGGATATCCCCCAGGGGAAGTACCGGGAGCGTACGGTCAGGACGAAATTCGCCCTCCTCCTCCCAGAGGGGGAAGGAGAGAACGTCGGTGGGTTCGTCGATACCCCTGTGCCTGCTGTTCTGTTCTTCCATTTCTCCGGGCGTGAGGAGTGAGACGGAAATTTCAACTGTGCCGGGCATACCTCCCCCAGGTGCGGGGAGTTCCCTGAGAGCGGCTTCCAAAACGCCGCCCGCTGCGGAAAGAATGTCCCCGAAGGGAGTGCTACTTGCGGGATCGGCGTCTTCGCTGTTATCGAGACGCAAGTGAACCTTCAATTGATTCTTCCTCCTGTTTTTTGAGTTTCTGCAGCAGCTGCTCCTTGTCTTTTTCCTGGATCTCCTTCACTTTCCGTGTATGGTACATGGACTGGAAGGCGGTAAGGAGCGTCTGCTTTATAAGGGCCAGGTCCTTCAGCGTAAAGTCAACGTCATTGAGCTGCCCTTCTGACATCTTTGTCTCCACCACTCCCTCGATGGTCTTCTGGAGGGGGGGTATGGACGTGGATGCACGCATCTCGGCGCGGACAGCAGCCTCGACGGAGTCCACCAGCATGAGGAGGCCCGTTTCGCGGGACCTTGGCCGGGGGCCGGGGTAGCAGAACTGGTCCCTGGGTATTTCGAGCCCCATGCTCTTCGCTTTCCTGTAGAAATAGGAGAGGCACGTGGTGCCGTGGTGTTCTTTTATGAACTCGCGGATCTTCTGGGGCAGGTGGTACTCCTCGGCAAGCTCGAGTCCTTCCCGTATATGGGCGATTATGATGAGGGCGGAGAGGGACGGCTTAAGTTCGTCGTGGATATTTGCGTTTCCCATCTGGTTTTCCACGAAAAACTGGGGCCTTTTGAGTTTTCCGATATCGTGGAAGTAGGCCCCCGCCTTGAGAAGGTTGGAATTCATGCCAAGCTTGTCCGCCACCGACTCTGCAAGTGTTCCGAGCATGAGTGCGTGATGATATGTGCCCGGCGCCTCTATCTGGAGTTTCTTGAGAAGGGGGTTCGACGGGTGGCTCATCTCCATGAGGCGCAGCGGCGAGAGGACGTCAAAGCTGTTCTCGAGCAGGGGCAGGACGGCGATTACCACGGTACTCCATGCGGCCGTTCCGATGACGAGATACATGAGCAGCTGGGGATAGATGCCTAGTTCGAAGGCCCACCGGATCAGCAGGCTTACCGCTCCCTGGAGCAGGCCGAGCTGAAAGAGCTGCCTCCAGAAATGGCTGCGGGAATTGACATCGCTGAGCAGGCCGAATCCCGCGATGGCACTGATGAGGCCCATAAGTGCCACGAGTACCACGTGAAGGGCGGAAAGGCCGGTGACTACTATTGCTCCGAGTATGCTTCCTCCGAGGACGACCTGGAACGCCAGGAGGGACGGAAGGGTGAGATACGCGCAGCCGGCAAGGAAAAGGCTTCCCATGCCCTGGACATTGAACAGGGACGAGAAGTATTCCACTACCCAGCTGAGACCGACGACGAAGGAGATGTAGATCCAGGGGGTCCTGTCGGGGGATGACGGCCTGAAACCCGACTGGAGCCTTATCCAGAGAGGCCAGAAGGGAAGGGCGAAGAGGGCGAAAAGGATCTGCTTCCACGGGAAGGTGACCTGGGAATATCCCTGGAGCTTGAGTATCCGCGCAACCTGGGGTGTGACCATCTGCCCCTTCTCCACGAGGAGATCTCCGGGTGAAACAGACCGCTCGAGAGGTTTGAGGGATTCGGCAAGGTCATCACGAAGCGACCTGGTCAGCTCTTCGTCCACCCTGGTGAGGGGCTGAAGGACTTCGTCGAGGATCTGGAAGATGATGTTGTTCTCCTCCATGGGGAGGGAGAGCTTTTCTATCTCTTTCCAGACGGCCTCGGAAGTGACCCCGGTAAGAGCCGTCTCGGTGCCGGAATTTTTGAGGAATTCATTGGCCAGGAGGGCGGATTCACGAAGTATTTTTTGCCTTGCCTCCTCGGGCAGAGCCTTCAGAAGGTCGGACAGGCCCTGTGATATGGAGAGGGACGAGGTGTCTCCCTTTGCCATGGACTCGATTTTTGAGATGAGAAGTTCCACGGCGGAACCGTCCCGCACGAGCACGCCGGCCACAGTTTCGCCAACCCGTGACCTGAGCACGCTTGTTCCGTCTTCGTCCACAAAATTCATGGGATACAGGGCGAAATATGACCGCGGGGATGGTTCATCCGGCAGAAAACCGGTCATCCTGTCGTTGATGACCCATCTCATGAATAGGATCGAGAGGGCAAAGGCCACGAGGACAATGACCCCGGACGCACGGAAAAACGGAAATTTTTCCGCGAAAAAACCCGCGATCCCTTTTTTCCCCAAGGGGGATGCTCCCTTATACACCTGATTCCCGCTGCTGTTCATAGCGTTCGTATGCCTTCACCACCTGCTGGACTATTTCGTGACGCACCACGTCTGAGTGGGTGAGGTAGAAAAATTCGATGCCGTCGATTCCGTCAAGGATATCCCTGACCTGTTTCAGCCCGGACATCTTCCCTGAAGGAAGATCGATCTGTGTCACGTCTCCGGTTATGACCGCTTTCGAGCCGAAACCGAGACGGGTGAGGAACATCTTCATCTGCTCGGGCGTAGTATTCTGGGCCTCGTCGAGGATGATGAAGCTGTCGTTCAGTGTTCGCCCCCTCATGTAGGCGAGGGGGGCAATTTCGATAACGCCCTTGTCCACGTACCGGAGAAACCGCTCGGGAGAGAGGAGATCATAGAATGCGTCATAGAGCGGACGGACATAGGGTTCCACCTTCTCGCGCAAGTCACCGGGGAGGTACCCGAGGCTTTCGCCGGCCTCAACGGCGGGCCTGACGAGCACGATGCGGCTTATGGCGGCAGCCTTGAGAAGCGCGACCGCGTGGCAGACGGCGAGGAATGTCTTGCCTGTCCCTGCGGGACCTATGGAGAAGACGATATGGTTGCTTCTCACTGCCTGGAGATATTTTCTCTGCCCCTCGGTCTTCGCCCGGATGGGCTTTCCCCTTGCCGTCGTGCAGATAACTTCGGAGAAGAGGGGGGCGAGGTCCACCTCCCCCTTCTCCGCTATCATGTCCATGGCGTACCGGACATCGGCTAGGACCAGGGAATGTCCTTTCGAGGCTATCCTGTGGAGCTGTTCGAGAAGGGAATAGACCATGTCGACCACCGGGCCGTCAGGGCCGCGGACAGCGACCCTGTTCCCCCGGACGATCAGGCTGACTGGATACCGTTCTTCGATGGCGGCCAGGTTTTCATCGTCCTTCCCGGCGAACCGGGACATGGAATCGATGTCCGGAAAATCGATCTCCCGGATGACCGGCCCCGTTCCGACGGTGCTGTTTCCCTCGACTGTATTCATGAATTCGATCTGATCCCGCCTTTCGTCTATACGGGATATCCCGCGCCGTCAACGAGTTCGGCGACTCCCACGTCCACTTTCATTTCACGGGCGAATTTCCTCATGAGGAAGTCCTTCGCCACGGCGGGGAAGAGGACATAGCTGAGCACGTCCTCGGGCTGAAGGATCCAGGGCTCAATGGCCTTCGCAGCGGCGTCGAGCTCTGGCGCGATGTTCTCCGCAGGTCTGCAGGTGATGGGCGTCTCGTCGCCGATGACCTTCTTCTGTATCTCAGGATCGAGTTCTGCGGGAGGCTTGCCGTACTGGCCGAGGAAGTAGCTCCTGACCTCTTTGGGTACGATCTTCCAGCGCTCGCCGACCAGGACGTTGAGCGTGGCCTGGGTGCCGACGATCTGGCTGGTGGGGGTGACAAGAGGAGGATACCCCATTTCCTTCCGGACCCGGGGAACTTCGTTCAGCACATCGGGGAGCCTGTGGAGGGCGTTCTGGTCTTTGAGCTGGCTGACCAGGTTGGAGTACATGCCGCCGGGGATCTGGTACATGAGCACGTTGATGTCGACTCCGCCGAGATCGATGAAGATCTTGGAGTACTTTTCCCTCACCTTTTTGAAATGGGTGGCGATGGGAACAAGTTTCTTCAGGTCAATGCCGGTTTCGAACTCTCCGCCCTGCATGCCGGCCACCATTGACTCTATGGGAGGCTGGCTGGTGCCCTGGGCAAACGGGGAGATGGCGCAGTCGACCACGTCCGCACCTGCCTCGAGGCCCGCAAAGTATGCCATGGAGGCCATTCCGCTCGTGTAGTGGGAGTGGATCTGCA
>JAAYJB010000198.1 GCA_012523155.1 Synergistaceae bacterium
CGCTTCTGGTGAAGCTCCTCACAGAGCTCGTCTATGCTGCGGTATGCCATGTGCTGTATTTGCCTCCTTTTCTACTATTTGCCTTCCTCGCCGTCACTGAATATCTTCTTCAAAATCTCTCCGGCAACTGAATAGGGATTTGTTTTTCTTGACACGAGCGCCTCCATTACATCATCGTTCCTGTAAGAGCGCCATGCCTTGTCAGTTTTCCGGGCCAGGACTTTGAGGAGAATATCAGCTACCTCCGAGGAAAGCCGTCTATGCTCAAATTTCGCCCCTTCGGGGCTGTTTTTGATGAAGTTATGGTGCTTGATGACGCTTTCAACAAACTCGCCGACCCCTGAACCGTTTTCGGCAACCGTCAGATGTACTGGAGGGGTCCAAGGTTTGTCCTTCACAAGTTCAAGCATCAGCCTGACTTCCGCCGCAACCCGGTCGACGCCGGGCTTGTCCGCCTTGTTGATGGCGAACACATCGGCTATTTCCATAATGCCGGCTTTCATTATCTGTATATCGTCTCCCATGCCGGGGACAAGAACCACGCACACCGTGTTTGCTATTTTGATGACATCGACCTCTGACTGGCCGACTCCCACGGTCTCGATGATTATAACGTCTTTTCCGCAGGCATCAAGCAAAAGAACGGTTTCTCTTGTTCCTCTGCTGAGTCCTCCGAGGGATCCCCGTGTTCCCATGCTTCTGATATAAACCCCGTCATCTCCCGTATGCCGCTGCATCCGTATACGGTCTGCGAGTATGGCTCCTCCCGAGAAGGGGCTTGAGGGGTCCACGGCGATAATACCCACGGTTTTTCCGCGCTTGCGGAACGATTCAATGAGCTTGTCGGTAAGGGTGCTCTTGCCTGCGCCGGGACTTCCAGTGATACCGATTACCATAGCTCTCCCCGTGAGGGGATAAATCCTCCGCATTACTGCGTCAGCAATTGGATCCTCGTTTTCGATCAGGCTTATGATGCGGGCAATAGCGCGTGTATCACCCGCAAGAGCCTTGTTGATTAAAATATCCACAGCTTTTACTGCTCTTTTTCCCTTTTTTCAGCCACAGCTTTTTCGAGCCACTCAACACACACCGAGGTAGATGTTCCTGGGCCGAACACGGCTCCTGCTCCTGCATCGATAAGACCAGGGATATCATTTTCAGGAATGACTCCGCCTCCGAAAACGATAACATCTCCCGCATCCTTCTCTTTCAGCAGCGAGATGATTTTTGTGAAATAAAACGTGTGTGCTCCGGACAGGATGCTTATGCCTACCGCATCAGCATCCTCCTGAAGGACAGTTTCAACTATCTGTTCAGGGGTCTGGCGAAGGCCAGTATACACCACTTCCATGCCCGCATCCCGAAGAGCTCTCGCTACAACTTTCGCTCCCCTGTCATGGCCGTCAAGCCCCGGTTTTGCAACAACGACCCTGATTTTTCTTTCGTCCACGAAAAATCCCTCCAGTGTATTGATACTATCGAGTAATAGATCTGTTATAACACGATGTTTTCAGTGTATTCACCGAAAACTTCACGAAGGACGCCGCAGATTTCTCCCTCGGTGGAATAGCATTTCACTGCGTTGATGATATAGGGCATAAGGTTCTGCGATTCTCCGGACGCTGCTTTTCTTATCTCTTCCAGCGCATTCGAAACGGCGATGTTGTCCCGGTTCTCCTTGAGCTGGCGGAGTTTTGCGATCTGCCGTTCACCCACCGAAGCGTCCACGGTGAGGAGTTTCATGCTGCCCCTGTCTTCCTTTACCTGGAACTTGTTGACGCCGACCACGATCGCTTCCTTCGTTTCCACTGAGCGCTGATACTCGTAAGCGGCGTCCTGGATGTGCTTTTGTACATACCCTTTTTCAATGGCTGTGAGCATGCCTCCCATGTCGTCGATCTGCCCGATGTACTCGAAGGCCTTCTTTTCGATCCCGTTCGTGAGGCTCTCAATGACATATCCGCCCGCAAGCGGGTCGACAGTATTCGTCACTCCTGATTCGTGGGCGATGATCTGCTGAGTCTTCAGCGCAATCCCGACGCTCTTTTCGCTGGGAAGGGCGAGCGCTTCGTCCATGCTGTTGGTATGAAGGGACTGGGTTCCGCCGAGAACTGATGAAAGAGCCTGGATGGTAACGCGGACGATATTGTTTTCCGGCTGCTGCGCCGTGAGCGTGCTGCCCCCGGTCTGAGTATGGAAGCGGAGCATCTGCGCCTTCGGGTTTGTCACGCCGAAACGGTCTTTCATGATGCGGGCCCACATACGCCGGGCTGCGCGGAACTTGGCGACTTCTTCAAGGAAATCGTTATGCGCGTTGAAGAAGAATGAAAGGCGTTCGCCGAATACGTTCGGATCAAGTCCCTTTTTGCTTGCCGCTTCCACGTAGGCGATCCCGTCCGCCAGCGTGAACGCAACTTCCTGTGCTGCAGTGCTCCCCGCCTCCCTGATATGGTAGCCGGAAATGGAGATGGTGTTCCACTTCGGAACATTGGCACTGCAGAACTCAAATATATCTGTAATAAGGCGCATTGAGGGTTTCGGGGGGAAAATATATGTGCCCCGGGCGATGTACTCCTTGAGAATATCGTTCTGGATCGTCCCGGAAAGAGCGTCCATGGGGACACCCTGCTTTTCTCCTACGCAGATGTACATGGCAAGCAGGACGCTTGCCGGAGCATTGATCGTCATTGAAGTTGAAACTTTGTCAAGTGGGATCTGGTTGAAAAGGATTTCCATGTCCTTGAGACTGTCTATTGCAACTCCGACTTTTCCGCATTCTCCCTGTGCCATGGGGTCATCTGAATCATAGCCGATCTGCGTGGGAAGGTCGAAAGCTACGGAAAGACCTGTCGTCCCCTGTGAAAGGAGATACCTGTACCGTTCATTCGATTCCTCAGCACTGGCAAATCCCGCGTACTGGCGCATGGTCCAGAACCTGCCCCGGTACATTGTCGGCTGGACTCCCCTCGTAAAAGGGTATTTGCCTGGAAAACCGATATCCTTCATGTAATCAATAGATTCGATATCGTCAGGCCCGTAAAATCGTTCGAGCGGAAGGCCTCCTCCTGTTGTAAAGGATTCCTTCCTTTCTTTGTGTTTCTGAAGTGATTTCGCAACGCCTGCTTCAAATTTTTCCCTGGCATCCTTGTACTCCGCGTTCATGCGTGCATCCCCTCCTCAGGAAAATGACTTGTCTTTAACTCGTTAATTTTCGTGCATGCTTTTCAAATAAATCTTTTATCAACATACTATAGCCTGATTTGTTCTTTTCTGGCAAATGAAAGATGCGGATAACTCCTGAAAAGCGAAAGGTTTTCTGAATCAACCCGATGCTAAATACACCGCAGATGAAGAACGAGTGGAAGTCTTTCTGCATTTCGGCAACCTGCAGATGTTTCCTCTGCCGCGGCCCGATACCTGATAACAGTCATAAATGCTTTGATATCACGTCAATGCCTGCGAACGAATAAAAAGCGAGAATTACAGCTCCGGCAAGAAGAAAACCGAGAAGCATCCGCAGGTAAAGTACCCATATTGCTCCTCCGGGAAGCGAACCGTTTCTTATACGAACGACTATCCTGGCGATAAAAAGCGAAGCAAGAAACATCCCCAGTGCAATAAGCGCTTGTACGTTTACTATAGGCATTTTTCACTCAACTTTCATACAGGGGATATAGATGGAGAATAGGATAACTCATAAAAAAACATAACGCTACTTTAAAAATGAGTTTTTACCTTCAATGAAAAAGAAAAAAATGAGAAAATCTCTGCAAAAAAAGTACCCTGAATGATTCATCCAGGGCACCCTGTTTTGTATGTTCGCCGACCGTTCTAAAGGATCACCATTCACCGGAAGCCTGCAGCCCGTTCAAACCTTCATCCAGATGGATCTGCTTCAGCACCGACACTGCAACCTCCAGTGCTCGTTTGCCGTCTGTTATTCCTACGAGTGGCTGCTTCCCTTCCCTGACGCATGTCACAAAATGCTGAAGCTCCAGCTTCAGGGGTTCGCTCTTGGGAAAAACAGGATGTTCTATCACTTCCACGAGACTGCTGTTGTTTTGCCGCACACACCTGTTGATGGACACATCCTGCGTCTCGTAGTCGATGGTGACGTACCGCTCCGGCTCCATTATTTCCAGCTGCCTGAGCCTGCGTTCCGAAACCCGGCTTACAAGAATGTGTGCCATTGAGCCGTTTTCAAAAGAAATCTGTGCAGAGGCTATATCCTCGTGGTCAGTACGGATGCACCTCCCGGTTGCCGATATGTTGGTGATTTCGGAACGGACAAGCGAAAGGATTATGTCGATGTCGTGGATCATCAGGTCGAGCACGACCCCAACGTCGCTTATTCTGGGGGAGAAAGGCCCGAGCCTTCTGGACTGAAGGAACAGCGGTTCGTGTATTATTTTTGATATGTATTGAACCGCACTGTTGAACCGTTCGATATGCCCCACCTGCAATACCAGGTCTGAATCGGCCGCCATGCGGAGAAGGCTCTCCGCTTCACTGACAGTTGTAGTAACAGGTTTTTCAATAAGTACGTGAATTCCGTTGCTGAGAGCTTTCTTCGCGATTTCGAAATGAAGGCTGGTGGGCACGACTACACTCACAGCGTCGGGCCTCGCTTTCGAAATGAATTCATCGATATCTGTATACCAGGGGACTCCAAGGTTGTCACCTATTGCTGAAGCCCGGTTTTCGTTCTGATCCACCACCCCGACCAGCTGCGATCCCAGGAGCTCCGTGTACACCCTGGCATGGTGCTGTCCGAGATGGCCCACCCCGATAACGCCCAGTTTTTTCAGCTCCATGAACGGATCAACTCCTCTTAGATGCTTAAAAACGGCTTCCCTGTCTAATATTCTCACGCTCGCACAGGAAAAAGTGGTATCTTTCCTACCGGAGCCAGGCCAGGAGAAAAAGCCGATTCTCCCTGTCCCCGTTCCTGTAGGAATAGCATACATCATTGTTATGAAAAGTACACAGGGGTATCGAACAGATATTATCTTCTTTAAGGCCGCCTGCAAGAAGTCTTTGCCGGATTTCTCCCCCGAGATCGAAGAAGGCGTTTTCTCCCTCTATTCTGGAGCAGCCTGGGAAAAAGGAGCGTAAGCCTTCAGTTGTCCATTCCTCCCCCATTTTCCGGAAGTAATGTTTTTTCCCGATTCCCGGTCCTATCCAGGCCCAGGTTCTCGAAGGATCCGCCCCCTCTTTGCGGAAAAGCGACTCGCAGGTTTTCCCGGTGATGTCAAGAACAGTCCCCTTGTAGCCGGAATGAAGGATGGCGATCCAGGGAGACGGGACTGCTGAGGCCATAACAACCGGGAAACAGTCGGCAAACCTGAGAGATCCCTCGACTCCGGGGTCAGAAATCAGTACGCCGTCAGCCTTCGGTCTTTCGGGAATCGCATTCCCCGGAGCGGCCTTCACAACAGACGTTCCGTGTACCTGTTGGGGGGCTACCAGGGGGCCGGTCACAGGAAAAAGTTCGTGAAGACTCTTCCTGGAAGCCATTGGGTTTCCGAGAGCCAGGTCCATTTTTCCGCTTCGCAGGAAAATGCGTATAAAGAATCGTTCTTCCTTTTCGGGAGGCAGAAAAACAAGAGATGGTACGATACTGTCTGTTTCATGGATGAATGTGACGGCGGTCCGGGGCATCAGAACGAAAATTCCTTCCGGTTGTTAATTAGAACTTTCCTTAAAAAACCGATGAAATAAAGGCTTCCGCAGCATACCGTTCCTTCATTGAAGCTTTCGGAAAATCGCACGGCATCCAGTGGGTCGGGTACTACCTTCACTGAAGACGGGATCCATCCTTTTGCCTCCGCTGTTTTTGCAAGTGTTTCAGGTGCTGCGGCGCGTTCGCTGCCCGGTACCGTAGTGCACACGAGTCTTGCGCCTGCTTTTCGAAGGAGGGAGATACACTCGGGATAGTCCTTGTCTTTCATGCAGGCATATACGATTGTCCCCCGTTTTTCCCCGTATATGGCCGTCAGGCTTTCAACGAGCCTTCGTATTCCGTCGGGGTTGTGTCCTCCGTCGAGAACAAGCGGGGGGTCAGGCCGAAGAATTTCGAATCGTCCCGGCCAGACGGCGTTGGCAATGCCTTTGCGTATTGACGCATCAGTGATCCGTGGAAAAAAACCGGAAATTGCGAGCATGCCTGACAGGGCCAAGGCACAATTGTCCACCTGGTAAAGACCATGGAGGGCGCTGTGTACGGAAAGAAGCTTTCCGTGAGAAAAAAAAGTGAAATTTGTGCCTTTCGAAGTAGCATTAATATCTGTTATTGATGTGTTTTCATGGACTATCATGGGCAATGATCCCGCGTCGGAGGCGATCTGCCTGAAAAGTCCGTTGAGAGACGGAGGATCCCCTGAGAAAATAAAAGGTATATTTTTTCTTGCTACTGCAAACTTTTCAAGCGCAATCTTTTCAAGGGTGTCGCCCAGAAAATCCATGTGATCCATGGAAATCGATGCCGCAAGGGTAAGGACTACCCTTCCCAGAAGATTAGTGGCGTCAAGACGGCCTCCGAGTCCGGCCTCCACCACTGCTATCTCTGTACCGCTGCCGGAGCAGAGGAGAAAAGCTGCAGCTGTAACAAGCTCAAAGAACGTCGGTGGATCGTTTTTGAGAACAGGATCGGTATTCATTGCGTCTCCGATGGTTTCAACAGCTTCCACCCATTTTTCCAGGGAAACAGGCTCGCCGCGGAACGTCAGGCGCTCCTGCGGCGATTCAAGATGCGGGCTGGTGTACAGGGCCGTCCTGTAGCCTGATTCTCTGAGGATGCTTTCTGAAAAAGCCGCCGTTGATCCCTTGCCGTTCGTTCCCACAATATGGACTGCGGGAAAATCATTCTGAGGGTTCCCCACCAGCCTCAGCAGTCTGGAGATCCTGTCCAGTCCGGGGCGGATCCCGGGGCTCGCCAGGGAGGCAAACAGGTTTTCCAGTTCCTCGAAAGATCCTGGTCTTCGGGCCATTTTTTCTAGGAGCGCTTCAGGCTCGCTATATTTTCCTGTATCCTGGCAATACGGTCTTTGTTTTCCGCAAGCCGTTCCCTTTCTTTTTCAACGACTTCTGCGGGAGCCCGATTGATAAAACTCTCGTTTGCCAGTTTTTTTGCCGTCGTCTCAAGGTTTTTCTTAACCGCTTCCGCCTCCTGTTCAAGCCGGCGGATTTCTGCTTCGATATCGAGAATATCACCGACAACAAGGCTCACTTCCCCGCCTTCCATCTGTGAGGAAAGCGATCCGGAAGGTTTCTGCGCAGATTCGCCGAGGGTACGTATTTCCCGGATTTTCGAGAGTACCTGCATGAGTTCACGGTTCTCACCGACTACCTGTGAAAGAACCGTTCCCTCTGCAGTCTGAACCGTTGCATGGTTCACAAAAGACTGCGGAGCCACGCGGGCTTCAGCACGGAGATTACGCAGTATCCGTACAGTTTCCTGAAACAAGGACATTTTCTCCACTGCTTCAGGGAATGCGAACCCCGTTTCTCCGGAGGGCCATGTATTCTCTTCGATCAGCCCGCCTCCGAAATTGAAAAGTTCCCAAAGCTCCTCCGTCACGAAGGGGATAAAGGGATGAAGCAGGAGGAGGACGTCCCGGAAGACGTCTGCCATTACCGCCCGGGTCGCATTCAATCGTTCTTCGCCTTCGTCTCCCCGCAGGGCAGGTTTTGAAAGCTCCAGGTACCAGTCGCAGAGATCGCCCCAGACGAAATCATAGAGCAGCCTGGCGGCCTCACCCGTGCTGAAACTGTCAAGGAGGCGCGTTACCTCACCGGCAACCTGCGCTTTCCGCGTAAGGATCCATCGGTCATGAAGCGCAAGGGGCAAGTCGGCTGAGAGAACAGGCAATTCACGGCTTTCATCAAGGTTCATCAATGCAAATCTGGACGCGTTCCAGATCTTGTTCATGAAGAGCCTGTACGTTTCGATTTTTCCCGTGCTCAGGAGGATATCCCTTCCCTGGACCGTCAGGGCTGCGAGGGTCATGCGAAGGGCGTCTGCACCGTATTTTTCGATCATATCGAGGGGATCTATGACATTCCCGCTCGATTTGCTCATCTTCTGTCCCTTTTCGTCGCGTATGAGAGCGTGGATATAGACGTCCCTGAAAGGAACCTCGTCCATGAACTCCAGCCCCATCATTATCATCCGTGCAACCCAGAAAAATATGATGTCAAATCCTGTGACCATGAGGGATGTGGGGTAATAATAATCCAGATCCTCTGTTTTGTCCGGCCAGCCGAGGGTGGAAAAGGGCCACAGCGCGCTGCTGAACCATGTGTCGAGAACGTCCTCGTCCTGGATAATATTCGCCGACCCGCATTTTTCGCACACGTCCGGATCTGTCTCCGAAACGGTGATATTTCCGCAGTCCGAACAGGTCCACGCAGGGATCCTGTGTCCCCACCAGAGCTGCCTGGAGATACACCAGTCCCGGATGTTTTCCATCCACTGGTAGTAGATTTTTTTCCACTGTTCAGGGGTCCACTCAATGAGCCCGTCCTCCACGACCTTCACGCCTGCGTCAGCCAGGGGTTTTGCCTTGACGAACCACTGCTCTGAAAGATAGGGTTCGACCACCGTGGAACAGCGGTAGCAGTGCCCTACGGAATGGACCATATCCTCTGATTTTTCAAGCAGACCGGCATCGGAGAGCTCTTGCGCCGCTTTTTTCCGGGCCTCCTCCAGGGACAGGCCTTCATACCCGGGTGCGAGGGAGTTCATTCGTCCGTTTTCATCAATGACCTGGACCTGCTCCAGGTTGTGCCTCTGTCCCACGAGGAAGTCATTGGGGTCGTGCGCAGGGGTTATTTTCACACATCCCGTGCCGAATTCCGGATCGACCATTATGTCCTCTATGATGGGTATCTCTCTTCCACCAAGGGGGACTTTTACTGTTCTCCCCGCAAGGGATGCTTTTTCCGATCTCGGATGGACTGCAATGGCAACATCTCCCCAGATAGTCTCGGGACGGGTGGTGGCTACGACGACGTATCCTTCTCCGTTAACGAACGGATAGCGGACATGGTAGAACTTCCCTTTCTGCTCCTCATGCTCCACCTCGATATCCGAGAGTGCCGTATGGCACCTGGGACACCAGTTTATGATGTATTTGCCCTTATATATGAGCCCTTTCTTGAACAGTCTTACAAAAACGGTCCGAACTGCCCGTGAAAGCCCCTCGTCGAGGGTGAAACGCTCACGGTCCCAGTCACATGAGTTCCCGAGTTTCTTCATCTGGTTGATGATGCGGCTGCCGAACTCTTCCTTCCATTCCCATACGCGCCTGACGAACTCATCCCGGCCCAGGTCATGCCTGGACTTGCCTTCAGCGGCAATTCGGCGCTCCACCACGTTCTGGGTGGCTATTCCAGCGTGGTCGGTTCCCGGAAGCCACAGTACGTTGTATCCTTTCATTCTCTTGTACCTGCAGAGAATATCCTGGAATGTATGATTGAAGGCATGTCCCATATGAAGAGACCCCGTAACATTGGGCGGGGGAATGACTATGGAAAAAGCTTTTGACTTGTCGCGTTCAGGCCGGGCTTTGAAAAGCCCTCGTTCCATCCATGTGGAATACCATTTATCTTCGATGGGTGCAGGATCATAGGTTTTTGCCATGTTTTCCAGGACTTGAGACATAAAGATACTCCCCCCGTTGCAAGAATTTACTCCGCCGTGCTTTTCCCCGGCAAAACAGTGTGTTTTTCCGAGAGATGGCGGGAAATGAAGTTTTTCAGTTCGTCTATTCCGTCGCCTTTTTCCGCTGACGTGATAATGGGGACGTCAATGGATCTAAGCCCACTCCTGATGTATTTCTCGAGTGTTCCTCTCCGGGCTCCCCTTGAGATTTTATCTCCTTTGGTGAAAACCACAAGCACCGGCAGCTGAAGAGCATCCAGCCAGTCCTGCAGAGACCTGTCGTTGGCCAGGAGGCCGTGGCGGAAATCGGCAAGATGAAGCACCAGTGAAAGGCAGCCCCTGTCTGATACATAGGAATCGATCAGCGCAGACCATTTATCCCGCTCTCCCTTGCTTCTCGAGGCGTATCCGTATCCGGGGAGGTCGACGAAGCGGAACGGTACGGAAGAACCTTCAACTCCATAAAAGTTGATGCTCCGTGTTTTTCCCGGTGTTCCCCCTACGTGGGCGAGCCGGCTTCCAAGAAGCCTGTTGACCAGGCTCGATTTTCCCACGTTTGAACGTCCTGCCACCGCCACCTCAGGTATTCCCGGTTCCGGGAACTGGGAGGCTGTAAAAGCTGTTGCCTCGAGCCGCACTTTCCATTTCTCGGTTCCGGTCATTTTTTCACTCTTTCCCAAGGGCGAATTCAAAGACTTCGTTCACCCGTTCTACGAAACGGAAGGACAGGCCTTCCCTCGACCACTCCGGTATCTCCTCGACATCGAGCCTGTTTGCAGCCGGAAGAATTATGTTGTGGATGCCCTGCCGCTTTGCGGCGAGGATTTTATCACGGATTCCTCCTACGGGCAGGACTTTTCCCTGCAGGGATATTTCCCCGGTCATTGCTATACCAGGGAGAACCGCGCTCTTCCTGACAGCTGAGAGCATTGCCAGGGCCATTGTGATTCCTGCAGAGGGACCGTCTTTTGGTATTGCACCCTCAGGTACATGAAGATGAACGTCAATTGTTTTCCAGTCCACTTCGCCGATTCCGAGTTCCTCCGCATTTGACCGGAGGTAGCCCAGTGCGGTCTGTGCCGATTCCTGCATGACCGAACCGAGGTTCCCTGTGAGTGTGACGTCTCCCTTGCCCTTCATTGTGACTGCCTCGATTACAAGGACGTCACCCCCTGTCTCTGTCCACGCAAGTCCAACGGCTGTTCCGGTTTCACTTTTTTGCGGAAGGCGGAGGTCGTAGAGTTTCGGCGGCCCGAGGAACTCTTTCAGATCCTTCGTACCCACGGAAACGGACACGTTTTCTTCGCCTTTCTCAACAAAGCGCCGTACGATCTTGCGGCAGATCGTGGAGAGTTCTCTCTCAAGTCCGCGTACTCCAGCTTCCCGAGTATATTCGCTTATAATGCTTTCAAGCGCTTTCGGGGTTATCCTCACCTGTTTCGGGGACAACCCGTGCTCGGTCAGAATTCTCGGGAGAAGGTGCCGTTTTGCGATCCGTGTCTTCTCCTGCCACACGTAACCGGGGATTTTGATAACCTCCATCCTGTCCAGAAGAGGCCTCGGAATGGAGTGGGTAACGTTTGCGGTCGTTATGAAGATAACATCGCTCAGGTCGAAGGGCACCTCCATAAAATGATCTGTGAACCCTGCGTTTTGTTCCGGATCAAGCACTTCAAGAAGAGCGGCCGAAGGATCGCCCCTGAAGTCCTGCCCCATCTTGTCGATCTCGTCCATGAGCAGGACCGGGTTCCGGACCCCGGACTGGCGGATCTTCTGGATGATGCGGCCTGGCATGGCACCGACATAGGTCCTTCTGTGTCCTCGAATCTCCGCTTCGTCCCTCATCCCGCCCAAAGACATGGAGACGAATTTTCTTTCAAGGGCCCTGGCGACTGATTTGCCGAGAGACGTTTTTCCTACCCCCGGAGGGCCGACGAAGCAGAGCACCTGTCCCTTCATCTTTCCGGAGGCCAGTTTCCGGACTGCAAGGAATTCGAGGATACGTTCCTTGACTTTTTCAAGTCCATAATGGTCCTCCTCGAGAATCTTTTCAGCCCTCCGGATATCGAGATTGTCAGGGGACACCAGGTTCCAGGGCAGCGAAACAAGCCAGTCGATATAGGTCCGTACGACTGTCGCTTCAGCTGACATGACAGGCATCTTGGAAAGACGGTCCAGTTCGTGCATGGCCTTTCCCCTGGTTACTTCAGGCATTTCAGCATCTTCTATCCTGGTCCGGAGTTCTTCGATCTCAGAGGGCGTTTCATTGTGCCCGAGTTCATCCTGGATGATCTTCAGCTGTTCCCTGAGGTAGTATTCCTTGTGTCCGCGCTCGACTTCCTGTCTGACCTTATCCTGGATATCGTGCTCAAGCTGGAGAATATCTATTTCCTCGAGCAGAAGCTTCAGAAGGAACTTCAGGCTCTTCTCGATATCCACCATTTCAAGCAGGCGCTGCTTCCTGTCCACCTTTATTGAAAGGTGCGAGCTCACCAGTTCCGAAATCTGCCTCGGATCCTCGGCATTCATCACCGACACCAGCACCTCTGCCGGAATTCTGGGATGAAGGGTCACGTACTTTTCAAACTGTTCCAGGACGCTCCTCTTGAGAGCTTCCAGGTTCGGCGAAGAGGACTCTTCCCATGGAAGAGGAAAGAACTCTGCCTCTATGGATTCTTTGCCCCGCGTGAAGGATTCGATCTTTACCCGCTCTACTCCTTCGATAAGGACCTTTGTCGTTCCGTCCGGAATCCGGACCATCTGCAGGATAGTGCACAGTGTACCGACGGTGTGCAGGTCCTCGACCCTGGGATCGTCGATCTGCATGTCCTTCTGGGCTACCACCAGTATATTCCTGTCCTGAAGCATTGCCATTTCGATAGCCTTCAGAGACCGCGGCCGTCCGACGAAAAGAGGGGCGATTATCCCCGGGAAGACCACTATATCTCTTATAGGCAGAACATGGCATCGGCGCCGCTCATCCATGGATCAGGCAACCTCCTTGGAGTTTTTCTTCTCTTCTATCGGCGGTTCCTTACCCTCTACAGACTCTTTTGTGATGACTACCTTGAGGACTTCCCTGCTTCTTGAGGGAATGTCGAACATAAGGTCCATCATAAGGTTCTCAAGGATCGACCGGAGTCCTCTTGCACCGGTGTTCCTGGCGTTGGCTTTCATGGCGATGCTCCGTATTGCCTCCTCAGTGAATTCAAGGGAGACTCCTTCCAGGGAGAACGCTTTCTGGTACTGGCGTATGAGGGCGTTTTTCGGCTCCGTAAGGATTCGGACCAACGCGTCTGCATCCAGTTCTTCCAGCGGGACAAGTACCGGAAGACGTCCCACGAGTTCCGGAATGAAGCCGTAACCCATCAGGTCTTCAGGCTGGATATGCTTCATGATCTCAAATCGCCGCGAATCATGCCTGCCCATGATTTCGCCGCCGAACCCTATGGCCTTCCTGTTCACTCTGCGGCCGATTATGTCCTCGATCCCATCGAAAGCTCCTCCGCAGATAAAGAGTATGTTCGAGGTATCGATCTGGATGAAATCCTGGTAGGGGTGCTTTCTTCCCCCTTTCGGAGGAACATTTGAAACCGTCCCCTCAAGGATTTTCAGCAGTGCCTGCTGAACACCCTCTCCCGACACATCCCTCGTAATAGACGCCGATTCCGACTTCCTCGAAAGCTTGTCCATTTCATCGATGTAAATAATGCCTCTCTGGGCTGCCTTTACGTCGTAATCCGCTGCCTGGAGGAGTTTTACGAGTATGTTCTCCACGTCTTCGCCCACGTATCCTGCTTCCGTGAGTGTCGTGGCGTCCGCCATGGCGAAGGGGACATTGAGTTTTTTGGCAAGGGTCTGAGCAATAAGAGTTTTCCCGCAGCCTGTAGGGCCGAGCAGAAGGACATTGCTCTTCTGAAGCTCCACATCAGAGTCTTTGCCGAGGTTGTTGCTTATCCGTTTAAAGTGGTTGTAGACAGCCACGGAAACGCTTTTTTTCGCCCATTCCTGGCCGATGACGTACTGGTCAAGATATGCCTTTATTTCTCTTGGTTTCGGTGCTTCAGAAAGTGGAACGAAATGATCGGTCTCTTTCCCCTGATCTTCGGTTTCCTCGTTGAGGATCAGGTTGCAGAGGTGAACGCATTCGTCACAGATGTATACCCCAGGGCCGGCGATGAGCCTCAGAACTTCTTCCTGCCCTTTTCCGCAGAAAGAGCACCTGGCATTTGCCCCCTTACCGTTTCCTTTTCCTTTATCGTCAAACTTGAACATTGGATATCCCTCCCTGGAGCCTTTTCAAAAAGATACAGCAACAAGGGAGCACCTCGCGGGCTCCCTTGAAGTCCTCTCTGAAAGGCTTCACTGCGAGGTGAAAAACTACCTCGAATGGATGACTTTATCGATTATCCCGTACTTCAGGGCTTCATCAGGCGACATAAAGAAATCTCTTTCTGTGTCGGCTTTGATTTTTTTCTTTGTCTGCCCTGTATGCCGTACAAGTATATCATTCAGTCGGTCGCGGAGCTTCAGTATTTCCCGTGCATGGATCTCTACCTCCGTGGCCTGGCCTTGCGCCCCGCCGAGAGGCTGATGGATCATGATACGGGAATTGGGAAGGGCGAGCCGTTTGCCGGGTGTTCCTCCGGAAAGCAGAATTGCCCCCATGCTCGCTGCCTGTCCGATGCATATTGTTGTTATGGGGCATTTTACGTACTGCATTGTGTCATAGATCGCAAGCCCTGCGGTTACATAGCCCCCGGGGCTGTTAATGTACAGGTGGATATCTTTCTCCGGGTCTTCGCTTTCAAGGAAGAGAAGCTGGGCGACAACGATGTTTCCAGTGTGTTCGTCAATAGCCTCTCCAAGGAATATTATCCTGTCCTTGAGGAGTCGGCTGTAAATGTCATAGGTCCGTTCCCCTCTTCCGGTCTGTTCAACCACATAAGGAATCATCATTTTCCCCCACTCCCATCTTTATTTACTCTTGTGCGGGTTTTTCCTCAGCGGTCTCCGCATCTTTGACCGTGATGGTGTCCATAATAGCGCTGACCGTCTTTTTGTACTTTATCCGGTTGGCCATTTCAGTGAGCCGTTTTTCATCTTTGAAAAGACTGGTCACAAGTCTTTCCGCATCGATCCCGTATGTGGATGCGAGAGACCCCATCTCCGCCTCAAAATCCTCTTTTTCAACGGAAATGTTCATTTCGTCACCAATTTTGTCTAGAACAAGCGAACGGCGGACAATGGCTTCAGCCTGTTTTCTGAGGTTTTGACCGTATTCTTCCCTGCTTACCGAGCTTTCTGCGAGATACTCATCCATGGAAATTTTACGAGAGCGCTGTATCCGCTCTTCATCTTCTTTTTCCATGGCCTCAACCTGTCTCTGGACGAGTTTTTCAGGAACGTCAAGAACAGACTTGTCTGTGATGATCTCTACTGCGTCATATTCTGCCCGTGATTGGTTATCGGCTTTCATTCTCTCAAGAATACGGTTTTTTACTTCTCCCCGGAAAGCTTCCAGGGTGTCACAGTCCTGCTGCAGGACTTTTTTGAAAAATTCAGGCTCCAGCTCGGGAAGAATCCTTTCTTTTACCGTTTTAACTGTCATTTCATAGCGAAGAGTCTTTCCCACGAGGTTTTTTTCAGGATAATCCTCTTCAACAAGAACGCTTGCCTCCGCTGCTTCACCGGCTTTTTTCCCGAGCAGCGCGTCCCGGATCTCCGTCCTTACCGAAGACTGGTTCAGATCCAGTGTGGTCGTGTCCGGTCCGTGGCGTTCTTCCTCGCCGTCATCGCCTGCAACGGCAGTGAAGTATTCTATTTCGACCGTATCGGAAGGGCTTATCTCCCTGTTTTCAACAGGAGCGAGAGTTGAGTTCTGAACTTTGATTTCCTCGATGGTCTTGTCAAGAGTTTCGTCGTTTACCAACGCCACGGCTCTTTCGACCATTATCTCCTTCAAATCGGGAAGCGTGATCTCGGGGGTCACTTCGAATGTCATGGTGATTTCGACAGGGCTTCCTTCTTCCATTGTATCGATTTTGACGTCAGGTTCATCGATAAGATCGAGTTCATAATCCTTCACAATAGTCTCAATGGCGTCAGGGAGCATCTTCTCGAGTGCTTCGGCGAAAATAGCCTGCTTGCCGAAGCGCATCTCCAGTATTTTCCGCGGGGCATGTCCCTTTCTGAACCCCGGAATGTTCACTTTCGATGCAAGCTCTTTTGCCGCCAAATCCACGTTTTTTGCGAACTCGGCCGGTTCAAACTCCACCTTCATGGAGAGTACATTTTTTTCCTGGGAAAGCATTTCGGATCTCATACAGTCGCAACCCCTTTCAGCACTGTTTCGTACTGCTGTGTAATGTGTTATTGTGTCCTCTCAAATTTTATGCATTTATAGTGTATCTTCTTCTTTACAAATAAAGAAGAGAAAATATGCGGAAGGTATTGTACACGTAAAAAAAAGAGAATGCAAAAACGCTTCTCTCTCATGTTATTTCTTCAAGTAAAAAAACAATAAAAAGGCAGCGGTAAAAACCGCTGCCTTGGGAGTCTGCTCTTTAGAAAAAGCTAGATCTTTGAAACGTCAGAAGCCTGGTCTCCCTTGGAGCCCTGGGTTATCTCAAAAGACACCCGCTGACCTTCGTCGAGAGTTTTGAATCCGTCACCCTGGATCGCGCTGTAGTGGACGAAAACGTCCCTTCCATCGTCACTGGTGAGAAATCCATAACCCTTTGTCGCGTTAAACCATTTTACTGTTCCCTGGGTTGTCAAATTTGTTCCTCCTAAATATGTTCACTTTTTGCTGACGGCGCCAGCCAACCCTGTAATGATATAGTGAAAAGAGTACCCTGTCAAGCTCTGAATTTCCGACTCCTTCATTTTCTTTCCGTTTCCCGGTTCGAAAATCAGTGATGATCCTGCAGGGAAAGGAGGAATTTTCTCACGAGGTTCCCGGAAACCGCCTTTCTGAAGGCAGCGGATGTCCGGGGAGAAATCTCCCTGGAGGCGCATGCCGCAGCCTCATCGATCAATGCTCCGGAAAGATGCTTTCCTTCCAGAAAAGCCTCGGTAACCGGCATCCGTGAGGGGTATGCCGTCATGCTCCCGGAAGCTATCCTGACAGAATGCAGAATTCCGCTCTTCATCTCTGTGGAAGCGGCGATAGAAACCCTTGAAAGCGTAAGGGCAGCCCTGGAGCCTCTCTTGTAGAAGGCCTGGGGAACAGGGTCGTCTCCCATGGGAAGCTGCACTCCCAGGAGCAGTTCATTTTTCGCCAGTGCCGTTTTTCTGTATCCTGTAAAAAAATCCTCGATTGGGACAGCTCGCTCCCCACCGGTATTGCCGGCAAGGACCCTTGCCCCGAGTACAAGAAGCGGAACAGGAAGATCCGCGGCACCTGAGGCTGAGGCAAGATTCCCGCCCAGGGTCGCCCTGTTCTGTACTGCCGGGGCACCGCTAAGCTCGGCAGCCTTCACGAATGCCGGAAAGAAGGCGGCAAGAGAAGGATTTTTCATGATCGCGGTGTCTGTTGCCATGGAACCAACGAAAAGGTTCTCCCTTTCCCTGCGGATCTCTTTCAGCATCCCGATCCTGGAAAGATCGATCACCCTCTTCGGCAAGATTCTCCCGTTCTTGAAGTCAGGGTAGAAATCAGTGGCGCCCCCCAGGAAGAATGCTTCATCCCCGAATCGTTCCCTTGTTGCAAGGGCCTCTTCCACTGAGCAGGGCTGGAAAAAGAACTCTTTCTCTTCCGTCGAAAAAACGGGAGAGGAGTCAAAAAAAAGAAGTTCCCTTCCGCATTGTTCACCGTACCCCCATGAAGCGGCTTTTTCAACAGCCCTGAAAATTTTTTCGTAGCCTGTACATCTGCACAGGTTTCCCGACAATGCTGTCCGTATCTCCTTCCTGGAGGGACGGGAAACATTTTGGAGCAGTGCCCTTGAGGCAAGCACCATGCCGGGGATGCAAAAGCCGCACTGCACGGCTCCTTCCTCGGCAAAAGCCCTTTGAAGCGGGTCCGGATTTTTTGAAGTGCCCAGGCCCTCCACGGTTAAGACGTCCCTGCCGTGGACCTGTATAGCCGGGACCATGCATGAGTTGACAAGCTCGCCGTCCAGGAGGACTGCACACGCGCCGCACTCCCCTTCTCCGCAGCCTTCCTTGGTTCCCGTCAGTCCAGCCTTTCCCCTAAGGAGGTCCAGAAGACGGTCAAGTGGGTGGACATCCATTTCACGTACTGTGCCGTTGAGTGCAAATGTTATTTTCATGCCCCACCCTGCCTTTTCTGTGGAATGGTCCCTAAAAGAAGAAAGTGAAGATATTCCCCTGTTATAGGGATCCTGTCAGGGAACACCCCGGCTGCATGCTCGACGGCAGCTGCAATCGCTGGAGCTCCCGAATCCATGGGAAGTTCTCCCAGTCCCTTTGCTCCATAAGGTCCTCCGGAGAAGGGAACTTCCTGCAAGTCCACCTGAAAATCGGGTGCGTCAAGGGACGTCGGGATGAGATACTGGTTAAGATGTGCCGGAGTATAGGCCCCGTTCTTCATGGAAATATCTTCAAGATAGGCGTACCCAAAGGCCTGAAGGGATCCTCCTTCTACCTGTCCTGAAGCGAGAACCGGCGAGATTGCTTTTCCTGCCTCCGCTGAAACATACGCTTTCAGCGGCTGTATCTCATAGGTATCCATATCCACGGCAACCTCGACGACATTGGCAACCCACGCGTACGCCTTGTATGCGTCTCCGGTGTACGTCTCCTCGGACCATGAAAAACCGGGAATGGGAGAATACTGTACCGAGGCCTCAATGCATTCAGGATGGGAAGCGAGCAGATCGGCCAGGTCGAAAAACGGGATTTCCCTTCCATCAGCCCTGTTCTTGAATTTGCCCCTGCCGTATACGAAAGAACCTGACGGAAGTTCTTGAATATCCCCTGCTTTCTCTCCCATTTTCTCCGCGAGTTTCAGGCACGCGTCCTGGACCAGTTTCCCAACGTACATGGTAGTCCGGGACGCGACGGTAGGACCGCTGTTTGGTACCACCGATGTGTCCGGAGTGTGATGGCGGACGTCTGAGAGGTCCAGTCCGAGTGTTTCCGCTGCGATCATGGGAAGGACAGTTGATGCTCCCTGCCCCATTTCCACGCTGCTCACAAGCACTTCGACTTTTCGGTCTTCCGTGACTCTCACGGAAGCGATCCCGCTGATCGATTCCTCACCGCTTCCTGTGAATCCTCCACCGTGAAGCGAGAGGGAGAGCCCGATACCTTTCCTCACGGACGGGCTGTGCTTATTCTCCTCTTCGAACTGCCGGCGTTTTTCCCTGTAGCCGGAAATTTCGAGGACTTTCTCAAGTACAAGCCCGGCCGAGACCCCTTCGTTAAGGACCTGAC
>JAAYJB010000199.1 GCA_012523155.1 Synergistaceae bacterium
ATAGCAGATGAAAAAGAAATATCATGTGCCCATCTTGGTGATACAATAGCACAAAAATAACAAAGCGTGCCATGATGCTTTGCTTTGGACCAGGGAGAGACGTCATTTTGGAAAGTACGTACTGGATACCGGAAGAACTGCAGCCACTTATAGCCTTCCACGGACACTTTTGTCCGGGGATACTTATTGGATGGCGCGCGGCGAAACTTGCCATGAAACTGCTTGGAACATCAAGGGACAAGGATGAAGAGATGGTTGCGATAACAGAAAACGACGCGTGCGGCGTGGATGCTGTCCAGTTTATTCTCGGATGCACCTTCGGCAAGGGCAACCTGCATTTTCGTGATTACGGCAAACAGGCCTTCACCGTTTTTCGGCGTTCGGACAGCAAGGGTGTACGGCTGGTTCTGAAAAACACCGACAGGGAGTTGACACGGGAAGAGTCTGCGAAGCGTATGCTGGAAGAACCCGATGCATCGCTCTTCTCTGTTCAGGAACCGCAGGAGCCTATTCCTGAAAGGGCGGTTATCCGAAAATCAGGTTTCTGCTCCGTATGCGGGGAACGGGTCATGGAGTCGAGACTCAGGCCTCTTTCCGGCGGACGCATGGCATGTATACCCTGTTATGTTCGGGCAGAGAAGGAAGGAAGGGCTCATTGAAAACAACCGGGGGAGCAGAAAAATGAAGGAAAAAAGGGATTTTCAGACGGATCTTGCGGGACTCGTGGGATGGGTGATCCTCTGTTTTCTGGCTGCCGCAACGGGGGGGGCAGCATCTGCGAATGCCGGCGGGTTTTACGGCGAACTGATGCGTCCGTCATGGGCTCCCCCAGGATGGGTTTTCGGGCCGGTCTGGACGGCCCTTTACGTCATGATGGCCGTTTCAGCATGGCTTGTATGGAGACAGCACCGCTTCAGAGGTGCCCCGGCGGGTCTTTCCCTTTTCGTGGTGCAGCTTGGGGCAAACGCATTATGGACCTGGATTTTTTTCGTGTGGCGGATGGGTTTTTTCGCCTTCGCCGAGATACTGGTTCTCCTGGTGCTGATAATCACAGTCACGGAGGCGTTCAGAAGAAAAAACAGGCTTGCCGCCCTGCTGCTGGTTCCCTATATTGCATGGACCGCTTTTGCTACAGTTCTGTCTTTTACTGTATGGAAGCTTAATCCGGCACTTCTTGGGTGATTCTCCAAGACATAGAATGAAAAGAAAAACATTTGCCCCGCAGCGTCAGGATAGGTCACTGTATGGCTGCCGATGGACTTCCTCCCTCAGGGACGATTATGGAGACACTCTTGTTTTTCAGTGAGCCGCGGAAAACGGCGAGTCCGTACCCTTTTCCGGCCGCCTCTTTTGCCGTGCAGCCGCTGAAAAGAAACTCCTCTCCCCCGGGAAGCCATGCAGGAGCCATTGCGTTGATACTGTCAGAAGTGATCCTGCGTGTTTTCCCGTCCTCCGGGGTGTGGAGAAAAAGAGCCGACATAAGTCCGTCGCCGCTTTTCATCCATGATGAAGTATCTTCCACTTCACCATCGAAGAGCCAGCGTTTCCCGTCAGGTGAAATAGCGAAGGTCATTGCGCTTGATGCCATGGCCTTGCCGATAACGGAGGAAAGTTTGCCTGTTTTCTCTGTTTTTCCCGTTTCAGCGGAAATCCGGTAAAGGTTTTCCAGGTCGTGGCAATAGATGAAACGGCTGTCCGGAGACCAGAAGTGGGAAAACACCCCCCGAAGCCCCGGAGCGGGAGCCCGGAAACGCCCGTCCTTCAGGGTGAGGAGTCCGGAAATCCAGTCGGAGTGTTTTTCGTCAAAATGATTGAAGCCGAGCATCCTCCCGTCCGGAGACCATTTCGGACCATAGCTGTTTTGACCCGGTATGGAACGGAATATCATATTTTTCTTTGATGCTATGGAGTAAACGGCTATCACCCTGCCAAAACCGTCCCTGCCTGCAGCGGCAGTATAGGCGACAGATGTGCCGTCTGGTGAGATCTGCGGATCGTATCCTTTCACCAGTGCCTTTGCCTTTGTTCCTCCTGTATCAGTGAGGTAGATGATTCCGTCCTTTTCAAAGACGAGCGCGACAGATCTTGTTCCGTCTGCGCCCAATTGATTGCCCGATGCCAGGGTGATCGCTGAAAGTACTGTAAGAAAAAGAATCATGGGTATTTTTCTTTTAATCACTGGAAACACTCCTTTCACGGGATTTTTTTCCGGGTGCCTGTTATGCACGTGCCGGAGGAAAAATTGTGGTAATGTGCATGAGTTGTCCACGTTGCCCGGAACACCCTGCGCTTTTCCTCCTGTTTATCCACACGATGTCCCCTCGTAAATTGCCTCGAATGTGTCTGAAAGGGAAATGAACGCGTGGAAAACCTCGGGATCGAAATGATCAGGCTTCACACGGCCGTCCCCTTCGGTGATGATCTTCATGGTATGTGCATGTGCAAGGGGATCTTTGTAGGCCCGGGGCGAGCGGAGTGCGTCGTAAATATCGGCAATGGCAGTTATCCGCCCCTCCCATGGGATTTCCGTGCCCTTCATACCGGAGGGATATCCGCTGCCGTCCCATTTTTCATGATGGGTCAGGCAGATATTTCTTGCCATTGACAGCCATGACGCGTCTCCAAGAATATCTGCCCCCCAGGCCGGGTGGTGCTTGATGATCCCGAATTCTTCAGCTGAAAGAGGTCCCGGCTTGCAGAGGATCTCATGGGGGACCTTGAGCTTCCCGATATCATGAAGCCTGGCAAAGAGGGAAATTTTCTCCTGTTCCGCTTTGCTCCTGCCGATCGCGCCTGATAAAATCCTGCAGTATTCGCCTATTCGTGCGATATGATCTTCCGTTTCATCATGGTAAATGCCCGTGATGAACTGGAGTTTTTCCGCCATGTAGGAATAGGACGCTTCAACTTCCCGCCGCATTTTTTCTCCGTGCACAAGCCCTCCGAGGTAAGACGCCACAGGAACGAGGGTTTCCAGGAGAAACGGGTCTTCTTTCGTCGGCTTGTCGAATGCTATTTCCAGGACCCCTTCCTCTTCTCCCGCCTGAAACAGGGGAATGAGGATTTCGCTTCTCACTGCAGGATTTATTGCCCGTGCCGTTGGATGGTCGGCTACATCTTCCACCCAGAGAGGGTGGCGGGATCTTATACTCTCGGTTGCAGCGATTTCCTCCCTTTGAATTACAAATCCGGAAAGATCGCCGTCGTATCCGCTAAAGGCCTTCATGTAATATTTGTCTCCTTCAACGGATGAAAGAAGAACTCCATAGGCGCCCAGGTCTCTTCTGATCCTGTGCAGGGTGGATTCAATGGCACGGCGTGGATCTTCGCTTCTGGTGAAGGTATGTGAGAAGTCAAGGGTCCTTTCCCAGAGGGTCTCCCGCATGCGGAGGCGGCTGTTGACCTGTTCGAGTTCTTTATTCATCACGGCGGTTTCCCTGTTGAAAGCTGCCAGTTCTTCCTGCTGCCTGGAGATCACCCGGAAAAGGTTCCGGAGGTTTCCGGTAAAGGCGTTCATTTCCCGCACGAAGGATTTTTTCAGACTGTAAAACCTGACCGCGAGGGCATTCATTGTTTCCACAGCCCTGTCATGCCTTCCGCCTTCAAGATCTTCGAGACGTGTGCTCATTTCGTCCGCAAGGGAGGCGATCTCCTGTATGCTCCTGTAGATTCCCCGTTTCCAGATCATCCAGATGAGGAAAATTGCAAAAAGAGTACCGAGGGCAGCAACTACTGAAAAGACAGCTCCGTAGAGAGCGCTGTAGAGCAGCTTGCTCACGGGGTACGCAAGAGTGAGGCTGAGGCCGTAGAGAAACGGCTCCTGCCTGAGAATTATCCGTTCCCCGAAGTGGGAGGATACCATGGACCACTCTCCTCCGCCAGGGGGAACCCTGAGCACAAGCCCCCTCATCTGCACGTGGGAGGCAAGCCCGGAATTCTCCTGCGCTGAACCGGTCCATACGGCGGAACCGCTCGAAGTGGAAAGGACGGGGAGGATCCGGCTTGTGCCTGCCGCATCGAGTTCTTCGAGCTGAAGTTTCATGGCGGCGAAAACTTTCCGTCCGTCCACAGTCATCGTCCTTGTGAGAAGATTTCCTCCGTAGGGGTCGAGAAGATCGTTCATCTCCCAGGCTGGGGTGAGGATCTCTTCAGGGAGGATCATTCCCTCGGGAAGCCAGCCTTTGAGTGTTTTTTCAACCCGGTCTCCGTCAAGGACAGCGATCATTGTCACTGGGTTCCCGAGAGCCCGTGATTGTATCCCTTCAACTGTGTTTCTGATGAATTCTTCCCCTCTCTCGACCTGTTTCCCGAGAATAAGAGAGCCTGCCCTTATAAATGTTTCTCCGTAGGAGGAGAATTCCCTCAGCTGGGATTTGATCCGGAAAAAAGTAGATATTGCCCCTTCTGCGATGATGACGGCAAGAAAGAAGAGGAGGACGGCAGGAATGAATGTACCAAGGGAAATATATCTCTTTTTCATTGTTCCGCCCCGTGAGCAGCGATACGGGAGAGGGCCGCCGAAGAAGAATGGGTGAAAGGAGTCCATCCCTTTTCGCCCAGCGAGAGAAGGGAAACGGGAAGGAGGAGATCGCCGTTTCGATCCATCGCTATTTTCCCGTGGGACAAGGACAGTTCCTGAAGCTGCTTCAGGACCGACGCAACTTTCTTCATGTTGTTTGAACCTGCGATGGAGATGGCTTCATCAAGCATGGCCACCGCATCATACCCCATGGAGAGTGTTACTGGTGGAATATGATCCCCGTAGGTCTCCCTGACGAACACTGTAAAGGGGTGCGTATTCCATCCGGAAGGCAGGGAAGCGGCTGTCAGAAGCCCTTCCCCGAAAACTCCTGCGAGACGCTGTGTCCTGTGGGACACCGCCCTGTTCGATGCAAACACTTCAAGATGGGGAGTCCTGAGACGGAGTTCCCTGATCGCAATAGCGGCAAGCCAGTCCGGAAGAACAAGGAGGACTGCATCCATACCCCTGCCTGTCCTTTCGAAATTCTCTATGATTTTGTTCAGGTCGCCGCTGAAGACCAGGGTTCTTTTAGGGGGAATCCCCGCGCCTGATTCGAAATCGCGAATGAATTCCTGGACGTAGGAGCTTTCGAATCCACTGACAATGGCTGCGTAGGCGCTTATCCCCCGTTCCCTGGCACACAGTCCAAGTTCACGACCGCCGCTTTCGGGACGGGGCCGGAATACGAAATCATTTCCTCTTGCCAGCAATGAGCCCGGTTCGAGGGAAATGACGGCGATATCGTGGGAATTGGTTATTTCCGGGAGAAGAAGGGGGTATTGGAGATCGGTCCCTCCGATGACTGCTGCGGCATCTTTTTGCGCGGCCAGCCTGATGCCCCCGTTTATGTCCGATCCGTCAAGAAGGAGAGGCACATATTTTCTGGAAGAAGAGCGGGAATTGAAGTACTCCATGGCCAATACCACAGACTGAAGCGCCTGCCGGGAGACGACCGTTCCCATGGAATCCCGGTCGTTGAAAAGAAAGCCGACATATACCGTGGCAGCTGTAAGGGACCATGTAATAATTGAAAAAAGAATAATGCCTGTTATGACGGAAAAGACAATGCGTTTTTTCACGGTGTCGCCCTCCGCTCGGGTGGTTCTCCGTTTCTCCTGTTTCTTTGGAAAGACGAGTAGAATACTTCAATGCTACCATAAAAACAAAAGAACAGTTCATTGCAAAGTAGAATAATGAAGTTTTTTTACCTGTAATGCTATGTAACGAGTAATTCCTACTGGATATATGTGAAGTTTTTTTCAAGGAAGAGGGATCTGCATGCGTTTACTGCGTTTTTGTCCAGGGAGGACCCGCCGAGCCGATTTATTTCTCCGAGGACCGAATTGATGGTGAATGCCGGCCGGTAGGGGCGATGTGAAGTCATTGCCTCGACCATGTCGGCCACGGCGATGATCCTGGCTTCGGGGAGGATCTCTCCGTCCCGGATGCCGTCAGGGTAGCCGCTTCCGTCCATGCGTTCATGATGCTGCCTGACGATGGTGTGCAGCGGCCAGGAGAGGTTTATCTTCATCAGGATCTGCTCTCCGGCCTCGCAGTGTCCTTTGACCAGTTCGAACTCGAGATGTGAAAGTTTTCCGGGCTTGTTCAAGATCTCCCCCGGCACAACAAGATTTCCGATTTCATGTACAAGGGCAGCCTGCCGGACCCGCCTGACGAAAGACTTTCCGTAGCCCATTTCAGCCGCTATTGCTCCAGCCAGTTCCGCAACCCTGCGCTGGTGCCCGTGGATATAGGGGTCCTTGGCCTCCGTGACCGATGCGAGAACCTCGACCGTTTCATTGAAGACGCGCTCCATACTCTCGATATTCTCTTCAAGTGCGGTCTGCACCAGTTTTGAGTCCGTAATGTCCTGACCAGCGGCCCTGAATTCTTTCCTTTCGTCCGCTCCTGTTGCGAGGCGCCTTACAGTCCACCTGTGCCATCGCAGAAAGCCGTCCGGGGCGTTGACAGGTATTTCAGCAGTTACCGAAGGCAGGCCTGTGAGAAGTGTTCGAAAGAGCCTGGTGATCTGGGTATGGTTATCTTTCGGAATAAAGTTCAGGATATTGGAACCCGACAGTTTTGCGGGAGACTGCCTGAAGAACGAACAGAATTCCCGGTTTGCGAAGGAAAGGAACCCCCTGCTGTCAAAGGAGCAGAACATGGCAGGGATATCCTCCACGAGGGAGCGGTACTGCTCCCTGTTTTTTTTCAGGTTTTCCTCCGCCTTTTTTAGAGCCGTCAGATCCATGTAGAGACTGTATGTCCCTATTTGTTTGCCGTTCATCACTATAGGGAACGCGGTGCCGCTGACGAAGAGCCGTTCTCCGTTCTTACGGTACCGCTCCCCCTCGAAGAAAATGGTGTTCCCTTCAACAACGGCACGGGTATTCGCTTCGGCCTCCGTGCGTGTTTCTGGAGTTGCGAACAGATCATCCACCAGCTGCCCTACCATCTCTTCCTTCGAGTATCCGAACAGGTGTTCCGTCGCCGTGTTTGCGGATATGATCCTTCCGTCCATGCTGCACTGCTGTATGGGGATCGGGGAATTTTGAAAGAGCTGTTCCAGGAATGCGGATTTCGCGTCAAACTTCTCCTGAACAAATATTATCTCGGAAATATCCCGCACAACGGCGTAGAGCGCCTTCAGTCCTTTCCAGTCAAGGGGGGCTTTCTGGATCTCGACCTCCCTGTTTTTCCCGGACGCCAGCCTGTGCCTTGTGCGCTGAAAAACACCCATCGTTCCCTTCTGCTGCTCTTCAATGGAAGGGACCTGAACCGCCAGTGAGGCATCCAGGTCGGTAATTTTAAGTGACTGCAGGTGTTTCCGCGGATATCCGTAGAAGGAAAGAGCGGCATCGTTGGCTTCAAGAATTGCCCCTGACTCGGGCTGGAGAATAAACATAACGGAAGGATTATTGAAGAACAGGTCCTTAAGGAGCTGTTCACCACAGGCCGGGCTATCACCTTGGCTGCTGAATGCGCTGCTCTTTACGTCCACTGGAAAATACTCCTTCCGGAAAGCGCCGGTTCGAAGAGCGGGCTTTTGGATACAGGTGCATTGTATCAGAAAAAGTCTCTTTCGCAATTAACTACATATTAATGTCGTTCAATAGAGATTTTATTCTATGTAGTGGCAAATTTTCGAAGATTCCTCTAGCTGTTTTTTAACCGTTTTCCAGTCGGGAAGGATTTTCCCGAGGAGGGAGCGGAAATCTTTTCCGTGGCCGGAATGGACCGCATGGCACAGTTCATGGATCATTACATAATCTATGCACGTACGGGATGCCTTGACGAGATGGGTGTTCAGCGTAATTCCGCTTTTCCTCGAGTAACTGCCCCACCGTGCGCGCATATACCGGATCCCGAGAGGGGGAGGAGCATCGATAAAGGAGCAGAGGGGAAGGCATCGTTCCATGCTGTTTGCGAATTCCTTTTTCGCCTCCGCCGAGTACCATTTCCTGAGCGCTTTCTCGATTCCTTCCCGCACAGAGTTCTGTTTTCCAGTGGTCACCCTGAGAATTTTACCGTCCAGCCGGGCAGAATTTCTCCTTCCATCAGCAACATCAAGTCGAATCATTTCTCCGAGGAAGGGAACCCGGGACCCGTCCTCAAGAGGAGGCCGCGTCGGCAGGGGAGGAACTGCGGGGAATCCGGCAAGTTTTTCCTGTATCCATGTTTCCCTGCATTCAACAAGCCTTTTGACTTCGCTTTCCTTCATGAAACGGGGAGCCTTTACGGAAACAGTCCCGTTCGGCCTGACGGTGATCTGAAATGTTTTCCTTGCCCCATACTCCAGGGTGTAGGTGATGTTTCCCGGTGTTTTGTGATTTGTTTTTTGCTCAGACACAGGAGGCAGATCTCCCTTACAGAGTTTTCTCAATCCTACCATTTTCCTGTGAAACCTGCCTCCGGTTTCTCTGGTATAGTTATTCTCTCAGAACAGGTGGAAAGGGGAGGCGGCCGGAAGGATGGAACAGAGAGTCCGGGAAGATATTTCTTTCAGGGGTGCGATGGAGGTGCTTGCAGGGGTAACGGCAATTCTTGCCGGAGGTACTTTTATCCTCGGATTGAATATCGTGGTGCTTCTTGCAGCCTGCGGCGGGTTCACTACCTGGATTTTCACCAGGAGGTATGGATTCGGGTGGAAATTTCTCTTCAAAGAAGGTGTCCTTCCCATGTTTTTCAGGGCCTCGGGGGCCCTTTCCATCCTTATGAGCGTTGGGCCTCTCATTGCGGCATGGACCCTTTCCGGAACGATCCCCTATCTTGTCACCGCAGGGCTTGCTTTGCTCACGCCTTCCCTTTTTCTTCCGTCTGCCTTTCTGCTCTGCTGCTTCGCATCTCTTCTCACAGGGACATCATGGGGTACTGCCGCCACGTTTGGGGTAGCCCTCACCGGAATAGCCGCCGGACTTGGAGTTCCTCCCGAAGCGGCTGCGGGGGCGATCGTCGGAGGCGCTTATTTCGGAGACAAGCTCAGCCCGGTATCTGATACGACGGTTCTCGCTGCCGCCGTTGCTGAGGTGGATGTGATCGATCATATCAGGTCTACACTCTGGACGACCATGCCGGGCTTTGTCCTGAGCATGGCTGTTTACAGTATCGCAGGGTGGGGAATCAGCGGATCCATCGATCCAGCAAGGATCGAGGCAGTAACATCGGCAATCGGCGGTCATTTTTTCCTGACACCTGCTCTGCTTATTCCTCCTTTTGCCCTTCTGGTCATGGCATGGATGAGGATACCGACCCTTGCCGCGCTGTGGGGTTCCGTCGCCCTTGCCCTTCCCTTTGCGCTTTTTCAGGGATACGGGCCACTTGACATTCTATCCGCCATGGCCGCCGGTCCTGATATTTCTACGGGAGTTGCCTCTGTGGACGACCTTTTGAGCAGGGGAGGGCTTCTTTTTCTTGCGGGTGTAGCTGTGGTCGTATGCATTGCGTATGTATTCGCGGGCCAGCTCGAAGCCACCGGAACGTTCAGGCGGACAGGGACATTTCTGAAAGAAAGGTTTATCGGGGAGAGCAGGGGGCGTTTCGTGTTTTCAGTTTCGGTCACCGGAATGGTCGTTGCCGTAGGTACGGGGAATTCGTACCTCAGCGAGATACTGCCGGGAACAATGTACAAGAAACTCGCGGACGAGATGGATATTTCCCGGAGAGTTTTGTCGAGAACCCTTGAGGATTCGGGGACGGTTATCGTTCCACTTGTTCCCTGGTCGGCGGCGGCCCTGTACCTGACATCGGTTCTGGGTGTGCCGCCGTCAGGATATCTTCCCTGGGCCGTGATATGCTACACGGGTTTTGCCGCGGCCTGGCTGTACGGGTTCACAGGAATCGCCCTGTGGCCGTCGGAAAAAAAGGAATGATCAACTGTCACGAGATGCCCTCGAGCGGTTTTTTCTGGAACAGCAGATGGCTGTAGCTGCTGCTGATATGTTCCTTCATGGCTGTTTCTGCCGCGGACGGATCCCTCAACTCCAGCGCCTCGATAATTTTCCTGTGTTCGAGATAGCTCAGGCGCTTGGTATCGTAGTTCGATTCCAGGCAGTAAAAGCTCATGAAAAAAAGGACATACAGATTTGATCTCCAGTAGAGCTGCCGGATGTACATCGTCATGTAGGGATTGCCCGATGATTCCGCCAGCAGGAGGTGAAAATCCTCGTTCAGCTCCGCATACTCCCCCTTCAGATTAGCCTTGAAGGTTTCCTCCTCCCTGTAATTGATCCTTCGAAGTTCCCTGAATGTTTCCTCCGGGGCTGAACGGGCACAAAGCATGGCAGCCTTGCTCTCAAGGATGCCCCGCATGAAAAACACGTCCTCGATGTCCTTTGGAGTGAGGACGGGAATCTGGTATCCCCGTGATCCTTCCGCCTTGACGAGAAAACCTGTAGATGCAAGCTGACCGAGTGCTTCACGTACCGGGGTCCTGCTCATTCCGAGTTCCTTCGCAAGGGATGTCTCCAGAAGACGTTCACCCGGAGAAAAACGATGAGCGGCTATAAGCCGGACTATTTCCCTGCCGGCTTTATCTGTGGCTGAAACCGGTTCCATACCTGAGAATCACCTCGGAGACACAATGTTAAAAAACAGGAATCATTCAGTCAGTGTATCAGAAAACGAGGGAAACCGCATTTTCTGCAAGAAAACAGTCCTGTTTCCCGGTACAGGAAAAAACCTTGGTTGAGTTATCTTGACAGGAAAGAAAAAAAGCATAATCATATACGAAAACGTATCCATTAAAGAATCCATAATTGGAGGTGAAAAACAAGGGGAACGATTCAAGTCGGAAGCCCATGAACGTGTTCCTGTTCTTCTGCATATCCGATAATCGAAAAAAGGGGAGATTGTAATGACTGAAACACAGAAACACAGAGATATATCGCTCGGCGGAGCAATTCTGATCTTTGCAGTTATTTTATCCATTATTGTAGTGGGCCGGCTCATATTCGGTTTTGATGTCGCCCTTCTCCTGATGTTCATCGGTATGTTCACAACGGCTGTTTACGTGTTTCATTATAAATACACCTGGCAGGAGCTCTTCGACAACGGTGTAGTCCCGATGATCGCCAGGGCTTCCGGCGCAATAATGATTCTCCTTACGGTCGGTCCGCTTATCGCCGCCTGGATGGTTTCAGGGACCATTCCCTACCTGATATACACCGGATTGCAGCTTCTCAGTCCAAAATCTTTTCTCGTGGCGGCCTTTGTGATCTGCGCCCTGTCATCAACAATGACGGGAACCTCCTGGGGGACAGCGGCCACCTTTGGTGTTGCCTTCATGGGAATTGCGCAGGGGCTGGGCGTGCCCATGGCCGCCGCTGCCGGAGCCGTTGTAGCCGGAGCCTACTTCGGAGACAAGCTCAGTCCGGTGTCGGACACCACTGTACTTGCGGCTGCCGTGGCTGAAGTTGAAGTCGTGGATCACATCAGATCCATGCTCTGGACCACAGTACCGGCTTTTATCATAAGCCTTGCCGTGTACGGATATGTTGGTTCCAACGCCTCAGGCGAGATCGACCTGTCAGCCGTGAACGAAATAGTCGGCGGAATCTCGAAGACCTTCAAGATGACTCCGCTCGTACTCATTCCGCCTCTTGCGGTACTGGTGCTTGCCTATATGCGCTATCCCACACTCCCCGTACTGTGGATCGCCATCGTCCTTGCAGTTCCCCTGGCTGTAATGCAGGGTTACGACATCCCCTCCATTGTAAAGGCCATGGCTTCCGGGCCAAAAATCGTCACGGAGGTAGCGAGCCTCGACAAGCTTCTGAGCAGGGGAGGCCTTGCGTTCATGTCCGGTTCCGTGGTTGTGGTCTTCTTTGCTTATATCTTTGCCGGACAGCTTGAGTACACTGGCACGTTCCGCAAAATATGCTCATCCCTGAAGGAGCGTTTCATCGGCAGCAGCAAGGGGCGCTTCGTCCTGTCCGCCTCCGTTACGGGAATTCTCACGGGGCTTGGCACGGGCAATTCCTACCTGAGTGAAATCGTTCCTGGTACCATGTACAAGGATCTTGCCGACGATATGGACATTTCCAGGAGAGTGCTTTCAAGGACTCTCGAGGATTCCGGGACCGTGGTGGTTCCCCTTATCCCCTGGTCGGCAGCGGGAATCTACATGTCCACCGTACTCGGAGTCTCGGTTTTTGAGTATGTTCCATGGGCTCTTCTGTGCTACCTCGGCTTCCTCACCGCGTGGTTCTACGGATTCACGGGAATAGCCATCTGGCCGTCGGACAGGAAAAAAACCGCCTGATCTTCCTGCTGTTTAAATGAGGCGCCCTGGTAAAACGGGGCGCCTCATTGCGCAGGTAAGGCAGATTGAATGTCTTTTTGTTCATGTGACAGACTTTGTGAGAAATTTTTTCATCTCCCCCCTGAAGACCGGGAGGGAGGAAAGGAGATCGTTTTTTATGCTGCTTCTTCGGAACGCTGATCTGTATGA